>JADKKK010000001.1:900000-984996 GCA_016720545.1 Myxococcales bacterium | reverse complement strand
GGATGGCGCGCGGGGGTCGGCGCGGGGGTCTCTTCCGCCCCGCGCTCGCGGCGAAGGTGGAGAACACGGCGAAGCACAATCGAGGTGGCGAGGCGCATGCGGGGCCCTTGTGGGACGGCGGAGGCGTGGTGCCTGAGGTCCCTTCATCCACGTCATGAGCAATTCCCATGCCCCCTGCGCTCGCCTCCAGGCCGCCGCTGACCGGCGGGGGTGCCTGTCACCAGCGCCACCGCAGGTCGCGCCGCCCGTGTGCAGCTCGGTGCACGCATGGCCGCGCGCCGTGCAGCACATGCGCCCATGCGCGCGCGGCGCGGGGCGTCTGGCTGCCCTGGCGGACCGCGCGGGCCCACCTTCGCGCTCCGCCCGATGCAACGGGTTGCTCTCCCGCGCAGGCGAGGCGTCGACCCCCTGGCCCGCCCCGAGGAGACTCCGAACATGAGACGCGCAACCTGCTCTGGTCCGCGGTTGTCTCTCACCGCGTGCAGCGCTGGCGACCCGCCGTCCGAAGACCCCACGCCCGCGCGAGTTCCGCGAGCGGGCGCCCGTGGTGCTCGGCGTCCACCCCGACGCCTGGGCCTTCAGCGGAGACGTGCTGCCGAGCGCGGCCGCCGCGGACGGGATGGTCGACCTCCCGCCGAATCATCCGCTGATTCGCTACGTGGGCGGCGTCGACCGTCCGCCATCGGGCGGCAGCTGCGCATCGCGGCGGCCTCATGGCGTCACCGAGTGTCCGCGGTCGTAGGTCGCGTTCCTGGGTTCCGTCGCTCAGCCCACTTCGCTCGCGCATCGTGCCTTCCACGGCGATCGGCCCCGGCGGAAGCCCCAGGCGGTGCTCCACCCGGGGACGCCGGAGAGATCGGGCATCGTGACCTGGTAGGGCCTGCCGGGCGGAAAGTAGCTTCGCGCGACGCTGACGTTCCACTGCGTCTTCTTGGACGCCGAGTAGGCGTAGAGCGCGTAGGCGTACGCGTTCGGAAGTCGGGAAACTGAGCTGCGCCCGCCATAGGGCGCCGAGCCTGCGACCGACGCGACGGGCCAGGAAACGTCATGTCGAGCGTGAGGTCGACCCGTAATGCAGAACCGTCCCGCCGAGTAAGAGGCCCCTTGATCGCTCCTCCCGTTCCTGGCCGCGGACACGCTGAGGACGTACGCGTCGGCCCCGCGGAACTGCGACGAATCGATCTCTCGCGTAGGTGTCGGTCATCGTGCGGCCTGCTCCGAAGTCTGGACGCGGAACGGGCTCCTCCCTCCCCTGACCACGTGACGTCGCCCGACGAGGAACGTCGGAGAGTCCAGTCACCGCGAGCGAGCGAAGGTGACCGGCCTCCCTTCGACGGCGAAGTCCAGGTTCACCGGTGGGTTCGACCCGAGGGTCTCCGTGAGCGGGCAGGCCCCGCTTCACCACGACGCGGGTAGCGGCTCGTGCTGGGAGGCCATCAGGCCGAAGACCAGGTCTTTGTAGTCGGTCCACAGCTCGAACGACTTCACTCCGGTGCCGCCAGGGAGCACCTGGCCGGTGCTGCGTGACCCCGTATAGGAGAGCCAACCCGCACCGTCCGCGTTGCGGATCTGGCCCCGCAGGAAATACCCGGGGAGACTCGAGCCGCTGCCGCCCGAATTGCACACGTCCACGGTGGTCACGTCGGGCGTCGAGTAGCGGACCTGAAGCTGACCTTCCGCGCACGCCGCTGCGACGCCGTAGCGCACTCCGGTCACACCGAAGGCGAACGTGGCGCCCGGCTGTGGCACACGCACCCACGCTCCGTCGCCGTCCTGGACGGCGGCCCACACCGGGAAGGTCGACCTGTAGGCGGAGGTCGTCCGGACCGTGATGAGGGTCCCGTTCATCGAGGGACCCAGGCCGGCGTCGACGGGGACCGGGCTCGCGGCGTCCGCGGAGGCGTCCGCGCGCGAGGTCCCGAGCTCCGGTCGGGCCGCGGCTTCGGGGTCGACCTCGCCACACCCGAGGAGCCACGCGACGAGCGGAAGGGCTCGCGCCGCACCAAAAGAGCCGTTTCGTCGCGCGAGTGGCATGCACGTCATGGTGTTCTCCTGAGCCTCGGGAGACACCGAGACGCCGTGATGCGCTAAAGCAGCAGGCGTGCCATGGGTCTTTTGGGGGGCGAGCCACGCGGAGCCCCGCGTGTGCGCAGGTCGCGCGTGCAAGCCGTTGCCCATGTGCGCACGCCCGCACACGCTGCGCGAACATGGCCGCGTCGATCCTCCCGGCACCCCGGTGGTCGTCTGTCTCCGGCGCGAAGTGGCTCGTCCGCGAGCGGCCCTCTCGGTCGCCGCCGGCATGCTCTCGTTCCCGTCCGCGAAGAGCGCGGCAAGGACCTCCCGCGCTACGTCGTGCGGGAGCTCACCCGTGCGATCACGTCCTCCCCGACACCGTCCTGAGGCAGCGGGTCGCGAGGAGGAGCCCGCCCACGAGGGCGAGGAGCCCGAGCCGCCCGGGCGACGCGGAGAACAGGCGGGACGCTTCGTGGGTCTTCATCGAGGCCTCCACGCCCGGACCGGAGTCGAGTCGTGGCGTCGCGAATCCCTACTTCAGCACCCGTCGCACCTGGGTGCCGCTGCGGTACCAGGCGTGGGTCGTCGTGAGGTACAGCGGCTCCTCGACGGCCTCCGCGGGCCCGTGCGGCACCAGCGTGCAGGTGCCCGCCGTCCCTATCTCGGCGAGGGCACACCGCGAGAGCCCGGTGGGGGTGCCGATGTAGAGGTGTCGGTCGTCGAGGTTCAAGATCGTGCCGAGCGCGCCGAGGTTCAGCCAGGCGAGGCAGGGTGTGGCGAGCGGGCAGGCCTCGACGTTGCCGTCGCGGAGGACGACTACGGTGGGGTGAGGGACGGTGGGGCCGGCGGCGCTCACGGCGACGAGGGTCGGGCCTGTGGCGGGGACGGGGGCGGCGACACCATCGAAGGTCGCCGGAGCCAGCGGTGCGGGAGGCGCGGTCGGACGGGAGACCGGAGTGTAATGCGCGACTGCACCGCCGGTGTTGGTGTGGTAGGGGCCTGCCGCTCGCGCGACCCGCCCCGAGTTGGCGCTGCCGTCGGGCTCGTAGATAGATCGGCTGCACCATATCGGGTTTGGTCCGATCGCGCCGCAGAACGAGCTTAAGTTGAAAATGCTGATGCCGATCGCTCCCCCGTGGTGCGCAATGCGCGTGTCGTAGATGTTCGTGGCGACCTCCGTGAAGACGGGGTCGGTGTTGTCGAAGAGGATCGAGAAAGTTCTGTAGCTCGTCGGCAACGCCGCACTGGGCTTGACGTCAGTCGGATAGTGAAGCCTGGCGTCGTCTCCGACTGCCCATCCGCCGACGCCGCTGGACCTGTCGATGTCGTACCAGGTCCCGTCGAGAGAGAGCTTGTCCGCACACGCCGGAAGCGTGCAATGCGTGAAGTCCGGCGCGGGTCCGCCGCGTCGATAGACGAAATGACTGCTGACGAAGTCAAAGTCGGTGAGCCCAGGAATGTCCACCACGGTCTCCACCGATCCGGGCAGCGGCGCTCCGTCGTACCCATCCGCCCCATCCGCCGCATCGCTGACGTCCCGCCCCTCCGAGTCGACGACCGCGTCGCGCAGCACCCCCGAGTCGCCCGCGTCGTTCAGCGGTGGCGCCGTCGTGGACGTGCTTGGGCTCGGGATCGCCGAAGGTGCCGGCGTCGCAGCCGCGTCGGCCTCCGCGGTGGGCTCCGTGGTTCCCGAGCAGGCCGCGAAGGCCGCGACCGCCACACCCGCGCCCACGAGACATGCCACGCGAATACGATGCTTCATGAGTGCCCCTTTCCGTTCGTGAATCTCGCCCGGGCCGCGAGCGCGGCGAGCTGGCAGCCTGGGATGGGAGTGGTTGAGCCGACCGGGTGAAATGCCATCGAGTGGGCCTCCTCGGCCGTGCGCGTCTCACGAGGTTGGTCGGGCGAGCTCATCGCCACCGGCAGATCAGGCCCGAGTTGAGCAGCACGCTGACGCTCGAGGTCCGTGAGGGGGCGCCCGGGGGATACGACAGGCGCCGCCGGTAGCCGACCGTGACGACGTCGAGCTTCCCGTCGCGGTCGAGGTCGCTCATCGCGATCGCGGTTGGACCGCCTCCCGTTTCATAGAGTTCCTCGCGTCCGAAGGTTCCGTCGCCGTTGTTGCGTAGGACGGTGAGCCCCGACAGCGACTCGACGGCGAGCTCCGGACGCCCGTCACCGTCGAGATCACCCAGCCCGACGGCGGACTCGACGCCTGGTAGCGCATAGTGAACATACGGCGCAAACGTGCCGGCGCCGTAGTTGAGCAGCACGTCGGCACCGTCGTTGCCGGAGGCCGCGAGGTCGAGGTCACCGTCGCCGTCCACGTCGCCAACAGCGAGGAACGTGCCGGGGGCGCCCTCGACGCGCGTGCGAGTCGTCGCGTACACGAGCGGGGCTCCGAACGTGCCCGTACCGGAATTCAGAAAGACCGTCACTCCGCCGGCTCCCGCCACGGCCATGTCGGGCTTGCGGTCTCCGTTCAGGTCCCGCAGCGCGATCGTGCCCGGGGGAGCCGCGTAGTCGACCTTGGCTGCGAAGGTGCCGTTGCCGTTGTTCATGAGCACGTTCACGCCGCTACCCACCGAGATCGCGAGGTCAGGTCTCCCGTCGCCGTTGAGGTCCCCCATCGCGATTGAGCCCCCCACGAACGCGACATCGATGCGGTAGTCGACTCCGTCAGCGAAGGTCCCGGTGCCGTTGTTCACAAGTATGGTCACGTTGGAGTTGCCGTACTCCTCCCTCACCGAGACGAGGTCCACGTCGCCATCCCCGTCGACGTCTCCCGCTGCAATCGACCTCGGACCGTATCCCACCTCCAGCGAGACCATGGGCGCGTACGTGCCGTCGCCGTTGTTCAGCGTGATGTACGCCGAGTGCCCCTCCGGCACGAATCCCAGGTCCGCCACGGCGAGGTCGGAGTCGCCGTCACCATCGAGGTCTTCCATGGCGACGACGGTGGGCGTGTTCGCCGCCGAATAGTCCCCCCTCGCGCGATAGCGGCTCGCGGTCGTGGCGAAGGTGGCTCCGGGGTTATTCCAGAACACCTGGACTCCGTCGGTGACGTCGAGCCGCCCATCGCCGTCGAAGTCCCCTACACCCACTCCGTAGAAGATGTCGTAGGCGATCTGGGGCGCAAACGTGCCATCGCCGTTGTTCATCATCAGGCCACCCTGCATGGCGAGGTCGGCCTTTCCGTCGCCGTTGAGGTCCGCCACTCCGAGGCCGGATTCAAGGGACGCAGCGCCCGTCGGGTAGGCGACCGCCGGCGCGAATCCCCCAGGTGCATTCATGAGCACGCTGACCGAGGTGTCGCTCCGGACGACGAGGTCGATCTTGCTGTCGCCGTTGACATCCGCAGCCTTGATCACCCTCGAATTGGGGGGCGTCGCGTAGTCAACCCTGGGTGCCAAGATCCCGCGCCCGTTGTTCAAGAGCACACTCGCCGCGTCCCTCGCGGCCACGGCGATATCTACGTCGCCATCCCCATCAAAGTCGCCTAGGGCAGTGCCGCGCGGGCCTGGCGCCGTGGCGTAGGCGGTCTTGGGGCCGAAGGCGCCAGCTCCCGTGTTGAACAGCACGTTCACGGTGTCGGGGGATTGCGCGGCGACCGCCAGGTCGAGCTTCCCGTCGCCGTTGAGGTCCCCGAGCGCGACGCGCCCCGGCCCCCCCGAACCCCCAATCGTGTAGGTTGCGGGGAGGCCGAACGTCCCCGTGCCGTCGTTCAAAAATGTGCTCACCGTGGGGTTCGTCCCGTAAGGGTTGGTCGCGGCCGTCGTGACCATGTCGAGGTCGCCATCCCCGTCGAGGTCTCCGAGGGCGACCGTGCCCGCTCCGCCGGGCGCAGGGTTGTAGAGCGGCGATGCGAAGGCACCCCGGCCGCGATTCAGCAACACGGTGGTGCCACCCTGCCCCGCGTTGCCCTGGTCCAAGCCGCCCGCGACGGCAAGGTCGGGGCGGCCGTCCCCGTCGAGATCCCCTACCGCCACGTCGACACCCCAGGCAAAGCCCATACGGGGCGGCCCGGGCAACCCGAGGACAGTAGAGCAGACGGGACCGCCATCCACTCCGGCGTCCCCGGCGTCTCCGGCACCTCCGTCGCCTCCCTCCGCTTCCGCTTCCCGTGGGCCGTCCGTCGAGCCATCGTTGCCTGTCTCGACGCTGGCGTCGCGTGGGCCCTCGCCGGCTTCTGGCAGGCCCGGCAGGCCGCTCGCGTCGAGCTCGCCGCCGCCGCCACCACCGCCAGGCGCGCTCGTGTCGCCGCAGCTCGCGACGAGGAGGCCCCCAAGGAGGAGGAGCAGCCCGATCCGGAGGTGTCGTGGCGACTTCGCGGTACGTAGGGAAAGAGTCCTCACTTCAGCACCCGTCGCACCTGGGTGCCGCTGCGGTACCAGGCGTGGGTCGTCGTGAGGTACAGCGGCTCCTCCACGGCCTCCACGGGCCCGTGAGGCACGAGCGTGCAGGTGCCCGCGGTCCCGATCTCGGAGAGGGCACACCGCGAGAGTCCCGTGGGGGTGCCGATGTAGAGGTGTCGGTCGTCGAGGTTCAAGATCGTACCGAGCGCGCCGAGGTTCAGCCAGGCGAGACAGGGAGTCGCGAGGGGGCAGGCCTCGACGTTGCCGTCACGGAGGACGACTACCGTGGGATGGGGCACGGTGGGCCCGGCGGCGCTCACGGCCACGAGGGTGGGGGGCGTCGCGGGGACCGGGGCGGAGACACCCGCGAACGTTGGGGCCACGGGAGTCCCTGAGGACCCGCCCACTGGAATATAGTAGGCAACCGCGCCCCCCACGTTCGTGTGGTAAATTCCTCTCACTCTATCAACACGCGCAGTGTTGACAGCTCCGCCGTAGTCGACCCAGAAGCTTGTACAGCCCTCGGTACCAAACTGGCCGCACCTCACCGTGGACCAGCTTATTGCTACGCCGATCTGGCCCGCATGGTAGCCCGCAAGGCCGATGCTCGAGTAGTATGAGTTCGAGGAGAAGGTGGCTTGGAGTATTGCCGACGAGTCGAATCGCATCGACACGTGATCCAAAAACGAGGAGCCTGGGAACCCGCCGGAGCCGTAATAGCTAGCCACCCAGTGTAATCTCTCGTCGTCCCCCAGAGCCCATGCCGAACCACCGACGGTGTGAAGGAGCCCGTCGCGGAGAGGAACCGAATCGAGGAGAGGAGCCGAATCTGTACAGTCGGGGGCAGTGCAGTGCATAAAGGTGGGGCTGCGATACACAAGGTGGTCCCCGACAAAATCGAAGTCTGTCAGCCCCGGAATGTCCGCCACGGTCTCCGCCGACCCCGGCGGCGGCGCCCCGTCGTACCCGTCGGCCGCGTCCATCGCGTCCGCCATGAGCGCGCCATCCGGGGCATCGAACGCCGCGTCGTGCGTCGCCGCGTCGCGCGGGGCCGCGGAGTCCCCGGCCTCAGCAAGGGGCGCAGGCGCAGGCGTGGAGCCCGTCGGCGGTGAGGTCGGTGCCGGCGCCGTTGCCGCGTCGGGCTCCGCGCTCGGCTCCGTGGACCCCGAGCAGGCCGCGAAGGCCGCGACCGCCACGAACGCGCCCACCAGACATGCCACGCGAATTCGCTGTTTCATGAGTGCCTCTTGTCGCTTCGTGAATCTTGCTCGAGCCGCGAGCGTCTGCGCGCCACGAGGGCCAGAACCCCGAGGACGCCGAGCCCTGCCGCGCCGCCCGAGGCAGGAGCCCCCGACGTGCGGCACCCGCAGCCGCCGCCCCCGAACGAGTCCCCCGTGGGGATCACGGCCGCCGAGGCGTCACCACTCGGGGCGGGGCTCGGCACAGGGGAGCTCGCGTCGGCCGTCGGGCTCGCGTCCTTTGCGGCCGCGTCGCCCGCATCGAGCACGGGAGCCGCGTCCGCGCTCGCGTCCACGATCGTCGCGTCGGGTCCGGCGTCCGCGACCGGCGAGGACACCGTGACCGACGCGGTGGCGGTGCCTCCCTGGGAGTCGACGACCACGACGACGTCGGTCACGCCCCCGGTGGGCCCCGCGACGTAGACACCGGTGACGGGGTCGAGCGTGCCGCCCGAGGCGTTGGTCTCGAAGGCGAAGGTGTAGGTCGGCCCGGTGCCGTCGGTGGCGGCGAAGGTGACGGTGCCACCGGGCGCGACCGCAGACGTGGGCGGCGTGAGGGTGGGGGAGGGGACCGAGAGCTTCGCGATGAAGCCCACGCCGAACTCGGAGATCTCCCCTGCACCCCTGGGGTCGAAGGGGGCCAAGAAGGAAAACAAGGGAGGGAGCTGGGTCGTCCCTCCGACGAGATAGGCGGACCCCGCGGAGTCGACAGCGATATTCCAACCACCCCACCCTGAGATGCCTACGTAAGTGGAATAGAGGAGCGACGCGCCTGTCGGTGTCAACTTCGCCACGAAGGCGTCCGACCCTGGCAGACGACCAGCGAACACTGCAAACGCGTTGATGGTGGGAAGGTCGCTCGACCTCGTGCCCCCTGAGAGGTAGGCGTTGCCTGCATTATCGATCGCGATGCCCCCGCCGTAGTCTCCCTGGGAGCCGCCGAAGTACGTGGAGTAGACGAGTGCGCCGCCGGTCGGAGTGAGCTTGGCGACGAACGCGTCGCCTTCGCTCGTCGACGGAGTCGGTGGAGGTCCACCGTAGACTGCCTGCAGCGCGTTCCGCGTAGGGAAATCCGTGGAGCCCGTGCTCCCCGCCACGTGCGCGCTTCCCGCGGCGTCGACCGCAACGCTCGTGGTCCCGTCGAAGCCGGTCCCGCCCAAATACGTAGAATAGACGAGCGCGGTTCCCGCAGCGGAGAACTTGGTCACGAACGCATCCGTGTCGAGACCTGCGGGCCCCCCCGCGTTCGCCGCCTGGAGAGCGAACTGCGTCGGGAAATTCGGAGACGTCGTCGCGCCAACCACGTAGGCACTCCCGAGTCGATCGACGGCTACACTCGCGCCCGAATCCCCACCGCTGCCGCCGAGATAGGTGGAGAACACCAGGGAGCCTCCCGCTGGCGACAGCTTCGCAAGAAAAATGTCATCCCCTCCGGCGCTCGCCGCTTGAAACGCATTCTGGGTTGGAAAGTTCGTCGAGCCAGTCGTCCCGGTGACGTACGCTGCGCCGGCCGGGTCTACCGCGATTCCAGTGGCGTAATCCTCGCCTGTTCCGCCGAGGTAGGTCGAGTAAACGAGCGCGTTTCCTAATGGAGAGAGTTTGGCGACAAAGGCGTCCCCGCCGAACGGGGTCGTGGAGGCCTTGGTCGGCTGGATCGGAGCTTGAAGCGGCAGGTCCGTCGACGTGGCTCTTCCGGTGAAATAGGCGCTGCCGGTTGCGTCTGTCGCGAGGTCCGTCGCGCAATCCCCGCCCGAAGCTCCTCCAAAGTACGTTCCATAGATGAGCGCATCTCCAGAGGGTGTGAGCTTCGCCACGAACGTGCTCTTGGGGCTCCCCGTCGCGAGTCCGCCTCTGTCACTACAGCCCACCACGTACGCGCTTCGCGATCCATCCACGGCGACCCCGCCATCCATGTAGACGCGTGGGCCAAAGCCGGACGAATACTCCAGCACCGGGTCGATCACGAGCTCCCGCCGGCGGTCATACGCGGCCACCACGAACCCGACCCCACGCTCCCCGATCAGCCGATACCCCGCGGCGATCTCCTCGGTCTCCCCTCGCCTCCCGCGCTGGTACACCCTGGGCCGGGGCTGCACGAGCACCCCGTGTTCGGTGCGAATCGCCAGGTCGCCCACGTCGGTGAGCGAGAGCTCCTGCGCGCCCGCGACGTCCAAGGCGATCGCGCCCGAGTCGGCGCCGGGCGCGACCACGAAGTCGTATTCGAGCTGCCCCTCTTCGCCGTGGTAGACGAGGTCGACGCCGTCGAGCACGCCGGGGTAAACCACACGGCCGAAGTTGGGGATGTCGGTGCGCCACTTGGAGTGGTCGTTGCCGATGAAGTAGTTGGAGATCGTGATGAGCTTCTGCTCGGCGCGAGGCGAGACGCGCCGTCCGCCGGCGACCGTCATGCGAAGCACCGTGTCGGGGCGCGGCGGGGCCTCGACCGCGGGCCGGGCGAGCTCGTGGGGGAGCCGCCTCGGCGACCCGGGGCCCTGGGCCGAGCGCGCCGCACCCGGCGGGTGCAGCGTGAGCGTGGCGCCCTCGTCGGTGAGGAAGAGCGTCGTGCCGCCGCCGCGCGCGACGAAGCGGACCTGGTCGTCCACCTGGCCCGCGTTCTCTTCAAAGCGCATGGGCAGGTGTCCCCACTTTGCCGGCGGCGCGGCTGCCCCGCTCACGCCTGCCGCGTGACCCGACGCGAGCGGCGAGGGCGCCGGCGCGCGCGCCACCGAGCGAGGAGACAAGAGCGACAGCACCAGCGCGGCGAGCACCACGGGGAATACGCGGAGGAGCAGCGAATCGCCGCGGGGCGTGGGATGGGCGGGTGACTTCATCGAGTGGGCCTCCTCGGCCGAGGTTCGTCTGGGCACGTCCACGACTCCCTACTTGAGCACCCGCCGCACCTGGGTGCCGCTGCGGTACCAGGCGTGGGTCGTCGTGAGATAGAGCGGCTCCTCCACGGCCTCCACGGGCCCGTGGGGCACGAGCGTGCAGGTGCCCGCGGTCCCGATCTCGAAGAGGGCACACCGCGAGAGTCCGGTGGGGGTGCCGATGTAGAGGTGTCGGTCGTCGAGGTTCAGGATCGTGCCGAGTGGCCCGAGGTTCAGCCAGGCGAGACAGGGAGTGGCGAGCGGGCAGGCCTCCACGTTGCCGTCGCGGAGGACCACGACCGTGGGATGGGGCACGGTGGGCCCGGCGGCGCTGATGGCGACGAGGGTGGGCGGCGTGGCGGGGACGGGGGCGGAGACACCCGTGAAGCTCGCTGGCACGCTGGGACCGGTCGGGGGATACGTGTACGTCGCGCCCCCGACGTTCGAGTGAACCAGCCCCGTGGCTCGCGCCACCCCGTCCGGTGCGGAGCGTCGAAGTCGAAGACATATCCTAACGGCCGGCCTTCGACCCCCCATTCAATCGTCGCCACGCCGACCGAGCCACCGTGGTACGCTCTGACGTTGCTGTAGGGACGTCCGAGGCAACCACGGCCACATGCTAGGCTCGTGTGGTGCAGGGTGCGAACGGTACCTCCCGAGTTATCGAAGAGCACGGACACTCGAGACCACTCGAGCCATGGCCCCGGCCATGAGCCCGAGGAGCTCCCAATGTAGTGTACCCGCTCGTCGTCCCCCACCGACCAGTCCGCCCCGGCACCGGGTATCGGCGTCTCGTCGGCACACGTCGGTAGCGTGCAGTGCTTGAAGCCGGGCGTCCGATAAACCAAATGGTCCCCAACAAAGTCGAAGTCCGTCAGCCCCGGGATATCTGCGACCGTCGTGACCGATCCCGGCAAAGGCGCCCCGTCGTACCCATCGGCGGCGTCCATCGCGTCCACCCCTAGCGCGCCATCCGTGGCGTCGAGCGCCGTGGCGTCCGTGGTCGCGTCGCGCGGGGCCGCGGAGTCACCGGCGTCGGCTGGGGGCGTCGTGGGAGAGGTCGAGGCCGTCGGCGGCGGGGCTGGCGGTGGAGTCGGCGCCGGCGCCGTGGCCGCGTCGGGCGCCACCGCGGGCTCCGTCGTCCCCGAGCACGCCGCGAACGCGGCGACAGCAGCGCTCGCGCCAAACCAACACGCCACGCGGATACGATGTCTCATGGGGCCCCTCCGTGCAGTCCAGGGCCGAGCCCCAGGCCACGGCGCAGTGTGTGCACGTTTCGGTGAATCCCGCCATCGCGGAAACCCGTCAGTTCCGCGCGGGGCTCGGCCCGAGACGCAGTATTGTCACCTGCCGCATCTTCCGCCTCCCCGGGTCGAGCTCCCCGGTCCTCACGCGGCGGGGTCATCGCGGAGCCCGACCACTTGGGGACAAATAGCGGCGCGCTGGCGCCTCGATGACGCGATACGTCAGCGCGGACACGAGGACGACGAGGACGACGAACGCGAGCGCGCTCGCCGGGCCCACCAGACCGTAGGTGATCGGCTTCGCCGCATCCTCCCTGGCGCCTTCCGCGATGAGCTGCGCGCCAAGGAACGAGAAAATGATGGGCATGTGGACCATGTAGATTGAATAGGACCACTCGCCCAGGGACCGGAGCGGCGCGGTCCCCAGCGCGCGGGCCGTCCGCCCCCGGTTGTGACAGGCCCCGAGGATCAGCAGGGGGAGGAGCCACACGGTCACCATGTCCGGAACGTGAAGGTGACAGCCCGCGAGCAGCCCGCCGACGAGCGCGAGGACCGCAGAGTCGCGAGCGAGCCAGCGAAGCCCCCATCCGCGGGAGAAAGCGAAGTGCGTGACCATGCCCAACACGAAGCCCGCAAAGCAGCGAACGGAGCTGTTCGGGAAGGAGATCTCCGCGATGGTGTACGGGACGTTCGGGAGCCAAGGGCGAATCGGCGGATCGGTCGACAGCGGGGTCGTCAGGTACGCGTAGGCACCAAACACCCCGACGAGCAGCCCGAGCTTGCCCCATGTGGCGAGCCTGCGAAACGCCACCGTCAAGAACGGGAACGCCAAATAGACGAGCCACTCGGTCCCGACCGACCACGAGGGCGTGTTCCACGTCCCGCCCGGGGCGGTGCTGAGGCCGTGGAGCATCAGCAAGTGAAGTGGGATGGCCCATGGGTCGAAGACGGATCGAGCCCCCGGTGGAAGCTTCGCCGCGTACACGACGACGACGAGCAGGTAGATTCCCACGACCCAGAGCAACGTCGTGAGGTGCAGCGGGTAGACACGCGCGAAGCCGCCCGCATCTAGCGGCGGAGGCGCTCCCTCGGCGCGCCCACCTCGAACCAGCCGCCGTAGACGTGGCTCAGGATGAACCCGCTCAAGATGAAGAAGAAATCGACCAGCAGATACCCATGTTGGTGAAGGCGAGTGACCGCGGGGTCGATCACCGGCATGACGAACATGTTGAAGTGATAGGCCACCATCGTCACAGCCGCGATCCCACGGAGCGGCGTGAGCGCGCCGAGATACGGTGGCGTCGGTGGCAGGTCGGGTGGGGTGGTGTCCGTCATGGGGGCGACTCCGCGGTGAGGTCTCTTCGCGCCGCCGGCGACGGCGAGGGGCCCGGGCTCGTCCGAGAGCCGTCGCGCCACAAGAGGACACACGGGAGGACGAGCATGGCCGCGAGGAGGCAGGTCACCTCCCCCGTCACCGCGGCGAAGCCGAGGCTCCTCACGCCCGCGCTCGTCGAGCCCGCCAGCGCCAGATAGCCGAGGATGGTCGTCAGGCTGCACAGGACGACCGCCCCACCCGTCTCGCGGACCGCCCCGAGCGCGCGGCCGGGCCCGTCGCGGAGGGAGCGCTGCATCACGTTCACCGCGTAGTCGGCCCCCACGCCGAAGGTGATGGGGAGAGCGATGAAGTTCAGCACGTTGAGCCGCACGCCGAGCGCGGACAGGAGCCCGGTCATCCACGCGACGCCGACGAGGAGCGTCGCGGCGACGAGCGCGATCGCGGCGGGCCTTCGGAAGACGAGGGCGATGACGCCGAGCGTGACGAGGAGCGCGAGCGCGGTCGCCTTGGGGACGTCGCTCGCGACCGCCGCCCAGATGTCGGCGTGAACGACCGCGCGGCCCGAGCCGAGCACCACGCTCCCGTCGGGCAGCTCGGTGCGGCGGAACGAGTCGGCCCACCGCGCGAGGTACCGCGCGTCATGCACGAGCTCGGGAGTGGTCGGCGTGAGGTAGACGATCCGGCCGCGCGTGCCGTCGCGCTCCGTGAAGGGCCGCGCCACGCTCGCGGGGAGATCGGCGAGCGCGAAGGGGCGCACGTCGTCGGGCGGCAGGTAGCGAGAGATCTCGACGAAGTCCGTGTCCGACACGAACCCGCGCGCCCTCGCGCGAAGGACATGCTCCTTGATCTCGAGCAGGAGCGGGATCGTCTTCTCTTGATCGCGAGGGACGAAATCCTGGAGTGTGTGGATCGCGGCGAACGGCTTGGCATCGCCGGGCGCTGCGTCGCGTCGCGCGGTGAGCGCGGCGACGAGCCACGGCACCTGCTCGGTGCGGTCCACGAGGATGGCCATCCCGTCGACGCTCACGTCGGCCGAGGCGTCCTCGGAGAGCGCCGCGAGGCGCAGCGTCTCCGGGTCCGGGGTCGCGCTGTCGTATACCCGACGTAGCTCGTGCTCCATCGCTCCGCCCGACGCGTGCCGCAGGGTGGTCGCAGCGGCGACGACCGCGAGGAGCAGGCCGAGCACCGCGAGCAGGCGCGGGCGTCGGGCGGCGAGCCACGCGAACGGGACGCCGAAGCGGAGGCCCTGGCTCGTCGCGCGGCCGAGCCACCCTCGGGCCTCTTCGCGCGACGCCCGCAGCGGGGCGATGCTCTCGGCCAGAGTCAGCATGGGCGGAAGAAATGCGAACGTGCAGAGCCAGCAGCAGACCATGCCGAAGCTCCCGAGCAGCCCGAAGTCCCGGAAGCCGCGGAATTCGCTCACGACGAGCGCGCCGTACGCGAGCGCCGCCGCGCCAGAAGCGCCCAGGGTCGGGAGCCACGTCTCGCGCCGCGCCTCGCTCAGCGCGGCGGGGTGCGGGACGCCCGCCCGCCGCGCCTCGAGGTAGCGCGCGAGGTAGATGATCCCCGGATTGATGCCATTCCCCGCGACGATCGTCATGAGGAATCCAGTCGCGGTGTTGAGCTCGCCGACGAGTGGGCGCGCCGCGCCGAACGTGATCGCCACGCCGACGGCCACGGCCACGACGAGACACGCGACCATGCGGAGGCGCAGGTAGTAGAGGAACACGACGCCCAGGATGGCGAGTGTGCCGATCGCCCCCACGTTCACCAGATCGGCCTCGATGGTCGCCTGCGCCCTCGCGGCCGAGACGAGGCCGCCGCTCAGCCCGAAGCGGAGCGATCCGGACCGCCGCTCGAGGTGGAGCGTCTCGACGGCCGCGCGGACGCGCCGGACGGCCTCCTGAGACGCAGCGAAGTCACTGTTCAGCACGGCCGTGTGCACCACCAGCACAGCGGTGCGGCCGTCGGTCGAGCCGTAGGTCGCTCGTGGGTGCGGTGCGGTCGACGTGGCGAGGCCGAGGCGCTTGCGCACGTTCTCGGCCGTGATGGGCGGGGGCTCCTCGGTCCTCTCGTCGAGCAGGAGCCCCGCTGTCCGCTGGACCTCCCAGTCCACGCGTCGCTCGAGATCGGCGGCGAGAGACTCGAGCTTGTCGCTCGCAACGTAGAGGCCCGCGCGCGGCTCGAGAAAAGCGACCGCGTCGCCCATGCCAGACTCGACGCTCCCCACCCAGGGGAGACCCATCGCCGAGACGGCGGTCGTGATGTCCCTCTCGGCCTCCTTCACCGCTCCGGGCTCGGCGCCCTCGAGCACGATCGTGAGCGACGAGACAGCCGGGACCCGCTCGCGGACGCGCTCGAGCTCGACGACCGACGCCCGCCCTCGCGGCAGCAGATCTTCGAGGCCCGCCACGACTCGGAGCTTCGAGGCCATGGCGAGCGCCACGGCCAGGACCACCGTGCCAATGACGAGCATGACGGAGGGCCTCCGCTCCGGGAGCTCCACGAGCCGCGAGAGCCGCGAGAGCACCTGCGCGAGCCGACGGCGAGGGACGTCTCCGCCCTTCACGACTTGACCCCGGCGCGTGGCCGGTCGCGCACGACTCGAAGCGGCTCGCGCCCGAGCCCGCGCATCTGCGCGAAGGGCGTGAGGCCCACGCTGTGGAGGTATCCCTGAAGCATGGTCCGCGCCGGGATCGGGGTCCGCACGCTGCCAGCGACGATCCGCGCGAGGCTCGCCACGGTCTCGAGGAAGCTCGCCGGGCGACGGCTGGTGATGCGCAGCCAGTTGAGGATCGCGACCTTGAGCGCGTCGTGGATGTAGTCGTCGAAGTGCTTCGCCAGGAAGTCGAGAGTGACCTCGTCGTCCTGGTACACGAGGCTATAGAAGAGCGCGTACGGGAGGCCGTGGCTCCGCGCGACCGTGTAAATCTTCGGAGCGCTGATGCGCGCCGTGTCACGCACCTTCTTCTCGAGTGGCGTGTTCCGGTAGGGTCGCCAGATCTGGAATACGGGTGTGCAGTTGTACTCCCGGAACAAGCGGAACGCGAAGTCGTACGTCTCTCGCATCTCCGCCTGGGTCTCTCCAGGAATGCCGAACATGTAATAACCGAGACTGTCGATTTCGTACTCGAAGCAGAGGCGGCAGGCGCGCTCCACGTCCTCGAGGCTCATATCTTTTCGAATGAGCTTGTCGCGCACGCGGGCGCTCCCGCTCTCGATGCCGAAGATGAGGTAGGCGCAGCCCGAGCGCCGGCACAGGTTCATGAGCTCCTCGTCGATGCGGTCGGCGCGGACGCCGTTCGGCGTGTCCCACGTGATGTCCCAGCCGGCCTCGATGATGCCGCGCAAGATCTCCTTGAAGCGAGGCAGATCGCCGAGCAGATCGTCGTCCTCGAAGTGAAAATTGCGGACGCCGTGGGTCTCGACGAGGGCCCGCATCTCGTCCAGCACGCGCTGCACGCTGTGCACGCGGAAGCGCCGGCCCATGTGCAGGTAGATGCAGCAGAACGTGCAGCGGTAGACACACCCTCGGCTCGTGACGAGGTCGATCGAGCGGTGCGAGCCCGGGTACTGGATGCCGAGGCGCGAGGGGTAGCCCCGGCGCGCGAGCTCGAAATAGCGCTCGAGATCGGCGATGGAGTAGTCGCAGCGGAACTCGTCCAGCTCGACGGCGAAGGGTTCGCCGTCGGTGCGCACCAGCCCGTCGCCTTCGCGCCGCACGATCGCGCGCACGTCGCTCCAGTCGCGTCCCTCGCGGAGCGCCGTGATGAGGTGACGGAAAGTGCGCTCGCCCTCGCGGAGGACGATCGCGTCGAGCGCGGGGGCTCGCTCGAAGTAGCGGGCGGTGTCGTTCGTCGCGTCTGGGCCGCCGAGCAGGATGAGCGCGTCAGGACAGATCGCGCGCACGAGCGCGATGAGCCGTATCGTGTCCTCGAAGTAGTAGTTGGCGGTCGAGGTGATGCCGACCACGTGGGGTCGCTCGGCCGCGAGCCTCTTGGCGACGTCCGGCTCGCTCATACCGAAGTAGAAGGGTGGGTTCTCCCGGTCGCGCGCGATCTGCTCGAAGTCCGGGTGGGCCAGGACGTCGAGCATTCGCACGCGCACGCCCGGATCGTCCGCGAAGACGCCCGCGAGGTACAGGAGGCTCTTCGGAGGGCCGACCATCGGCGCGTCGGGGAAATCCGTGCTGGCGAAGTGCCCGCCCGAGCGCATGAGCAATATGCGAAGGGGCTCTGCGGGATCGTAGTTCGTCAAGGTCTTGGTCATGGTGCTCTCGCTCAGGCGTGGATTCCGAGGAGGGCGCTCAACTGCGAGCCGCCCGAGGGTGTGATCCGTCTCGCCGAGCGCTGGGCCTCGGCGTCGAAGCGAGCGTCTTGCAACACCGAAGCCATGGCGCCTCGGAGCGCGCGGCGACCCGGTCGCGTGAAGGAGAGCGGGCGCGGCCCGAGCCCGAGATCGTGCACCCGCTGACCCCAATAGAACTGGTCGAGGAGCTGAGGCATCACGATCTGCGGGACGCCGGCGCGCGCGATCGAATAGGTGGTGCCTGCGCCGCCGTGGTGGATGCACGCGCGGACGCGTGGGAAGAGGAGCGAGTGCGCCACGCGTCGACGCAGGACGAACGTGCGCGCGTCGCTCGACGGGGCGCGTGCGCTCGCGCCCACCTGGTAGATCACTCGCGCGCCGACCTCACGGAGCGCGGTGTGCACGCGATCGAGCACACCCGTCTGGCGCTCCGGCATGCTCCCGAAGCCGACGAATACCGGGCGAGGCCCTCGGTCGAGGAACGCCTCGAGCTCCGGTGGGAGACCTCCGTCCTCGTGGGGCGCCTCGAGGTACGGCACGCACCGCACGCTCCCACAGTCCCCGGGGACGGGGCCCAACGTGGCGTCCTGACAGACCACCGCCACCGATCGGAAGGACTCGTACACATCGGCGACGGGGCGCAGCCCGAAGGTCGCGCGCTGGCGGTTCACGACGCTCGAGGTCGCGCGATGGAAGGCCGCGGTGAAGAGCCGCCAGAGGGCGGCGTTCACGGTGGGCGAGGCGCTCTGGAAGGGAAACGCGGGTGGCGTGTGGCGACCCGAGGGAAACCAGCTGGGGGCGTGGAGCAGGTGAACGTAGGGCAGCCCGATCCCCTCGGCGACCGTCACGCCAGCGAGCTGCGCGCCGGAGCCCACGATGCGGTCGAAGCGGGCGGCCACGGCGCGGAGTGGGTCGAACATCGACTCGCTCAAGCTGCACAAGTCGCGGAGGAGACGGGGCGTCGCGCGGAGCGGACTGCCCATGACGTCGGCGTTACTCGCGAGCATGCGACTCACGCTCGTTGGCAGCGGCAACGTGTCTAGCCCGTGCCGCTCGGCCAGCGCCGACCACTCGGCCGTCGTGCAGAGGCACACCTCGTGTCCGCTCTTCCGGAGCTCGCGTCCATAGGACACGAGGGGTCCGACGTCACCGTAGGTACCAACCGAAGCGAGGAGGATCTTCATGCCCCAGCCATTGCAAGGGGTGCGCCATCGCGCGCTTTCACTCGTAGCTCGCGATGGAGCGCACCGGGAAGCGCGCCAAGAACTCGGGCTCCAGGATCTCTTCGAGCACGCGCCCCTTGAGATCCCTCGGGACCGGGTATCCGAGCAGGTGGAGCACGGTCGGGGCGACGTCCAAGAAGTCGACCCTCTCGACGCGAGCGCCGCGGCGAATGGGCGCGCCCGCGGCCATGAAGATCCCCTCCTCGGAGTGCCAGCCGGGCCACACGAGGTTGCCCGGGCTCGCCTCCATGCCGTGGTCGGAGAGGACGAACACCACCGTGCGCGGATCGAGGCGCGCGAGCAGCGCGCCGAGGCGCGCGTCGACCAGTCGATGGTAGGCGCCGATGAGCTTGCCCCACTCCGGGTGCTGGCTCTTCGGGTGTCCGA
The DNA here is from genome assembly GCA_016720545.1 of Myxococcales bacterium. Classification (NCBI taxonomy): domain Bacteria; kingdom Pseudomonadati; phylum Myxococcota; class Myxococcia; order Myxococcales; species Myxococcales bacterium. The sequence continues at coordinate 966,025 of JADKKK010000001.1, read as the reverse complement.
ACTCCTCGGGATAACGCTCTTCCCAGAACGCGTGAGTGAAGACGTCGATGCCATTCACGAGCGCCGCTCCGAAGCCGAACTCACCGCTCGGCCAGCGCGCCTCGAGCACGTCGAAGAAGGTCTCGTCGGAGTCGTGGATGTCCGCCATGAGCCTCATCGGCAGGTGGTTCAGCCGCGTGTAACGCCACGTGGCGAGCTCCGCGATGCTCGCGTCGTCGACGATACCGAGCTTGCGCAGCATGGGGGCGGGGTCGCCGCCCGAGTCCACGCGGAGCGCGGACAGCGAGGCCTCGGCGTCGGGCGGATGCAGGCGCCCCGGCGGCGGCCCCTCGTGCCCGAAGGTGTCGAATTCGCCGGGCATGTAGCGGTTCGAGACCACGAGACCTGGGAGGGGCTCAACCGGCCAGGTGCACGGCATTCCGAGCACGAGGGACGAACGGTTGCCAGCCGCGAGCATGTGCGGGAGGGCGCGGGTGCGCACCGCCGTGCTGGGGGGCGGGTTGCCTACGGCGAGGCCGAGCTGCTGCTCCCCGAGGGTCGCGAAGGCGAATGGGAGGAGCGCCCTGTCGCGCAGCATGTTCTCGAAGGGGAACGACGGAACCCCGGGCAGCGCCACGTGCACGTAGTCGTGGATCCCGTGCTCCTGCTCGGGGCGCCCGGTGAGGATCGTAGTCCAGTTGACGGGCGAGAGGCGCGGCGGGGGCGCGTGCACCGTGCTCGTGGCCCCACGTGCCTCGAGCGAGGCGATCGCAGGGAGCTCGCCCGCCACAGCCATCGGGGTGACGACCTTCCACGTGGCCGCGTCGAGCCCGATGAGGAGCACGCGGAGGCCGGTATCTCGGATCGCGAGCTCGGGCGGCGCCGGGACGGTCGGGCGCGGAGGCGGGAGCGGGGGCGCCGTGATCCGGGCTGCCCCAAAGGCGACGAGCCCAAGGACGCCGACGCCGAGCGCGATCGCCCGGGCGCGAGGGAGCCCGTCGCGCGGAGCTCGGAGAGCCGCGCGACGAGCGAGCCACCAAGCCAGCGCGCCCGCCCCGAGCGCCCCGAGCGATCGGGCGGCGAGGAGCGCGCCAGGCGACTCGTGGCGGTAGGCGAGCGAGACCACAAGATCGCCGACGACGAAGAGGACGGTCCAGAAGAGAGCGAGACTTCCGAGGGACGCGACGAGCGACGCGGACGGCGACAAGCCGCTCGTCGCGAAGGTCGTCGACGTTCGGCCGAGGCGTCGCGCGAGCGTGTGGAGCGCGAGGCGGCCGAGGAGCGCGAGGAGCGCGGGCACCAGGAAGGCGAACCCCGTGCACGCCATGACGACGAGCGGGGCCCAGGCCGGCTCCAGGAGCTCGAGGCGTATGGCGGCGAGGAGGCCGTACGCTGCTCCTCCAAGGAACCACGCGAGCGGGTGGTAGAGAGCGCGCCTCACGAGACCTGCGCTCCAATCCGCGCGCACTGTCCATCGCGCAGGGCGCTGCACGGTGGGCAATCACGTGTGCACGATCGTGCACAATCACGAGCGCCGCGCGCGCGGGCTTTGGGGGACGTTCGCGATGCGCGTGGCGGCGTTGGTGGTTTCTCCACGGGATCGGCCCCTTGCACGGGCCGCGCCAGAGTGTGACTCGGCGCCCCGGCGCCCCGACTGGTGCGCCACCGCCTGCGCCTCGGGCACGCGGGCCATGGAGGAGCGCCCCGACCAGAGCTCCGGCGCAGCGCCCGAGACGCCGCGAGCGCGCCGCGACCTCCGGCTCGCGACGCCTCATGAGCCACTTCGCGAGTCCCTACTTGAGCCCCCGCCGCACCTGCGCGCCGCTGCGGTACCAGGCGTGGGTGAGCCGCGGCCAACTAGTACCGACGACTGCTCACTCAGGATCACCTCCCACACCCGCCCGGGAGCCCCTTGATCCACCCGCGCACGAGGTCGATCGCCCCCGCGTGGCCGAGGCTCCGCCCGATCTCCGGCATGGCCACCGCGGGCTCGTTCGACTCGAGCCGATGCACGAGGATCGACTCCTCCGGACGCCCCGGGACCACGTCGAACGCGAGACCGCCCGTGGCGCGGCCGGCGGCCACGGGCGACTTGCACACGCCGAGCTTCGACGGATCGCGCTCGCCGAAGCGCAAGATGAGCCCCGTGGTGTTGGCCGAGCCGTCCTCTCGGTGGCAGTGGGCGCAGTTTACGTCGAGCCACGCGCGCGCGCGGGTCTCCACCGTGCCGGCCGCAGGATCGTCCCACGCGGGCATCGCGGCCACCTCGGGCACGCGCTCGAGCACGCCGCGCTCCACCCACCGAGCGAGGCGCTCGTCGCGCCGCAGGTTCGCGGGCGTCGGGCCGAGCGTCACGAGGCCCGCGCCCCGCTGGTGGCACTTCTTGCACTGGTTCGCGTTCGGAACGAGGTACTTCGGCGCGACCGTCTCGCCGCGCGCGTCGATGAACGAGACCTCGTGGACGCCGCCGGCCACGTCGAGCGTCGCGCGGGTCTGCGCGTCATTCCAGGTGTACGCGTTCATCTTCCAGCCCGTGGCGGTCTTGGCCATCACGCGGGTCTCGATCCACCGCATGCGCGGCGTCGCCTTGCGGAGGTCGTCGGCGAACCCGAACGACTTCGTGATGATCGACCCTACGGGGAAGTCGTACGCCTCCCCGTCGGTCGACGTGGCCTTGCCACCCTCGGGCACCCACACAGTGCGCTCCTTGATCGCGTGGTCGGAGAACAGCGGCGTGTTCAGCGAATAGGCCAAGACCCCGGGTTTGGGCACGATACGGCCGTCGACGAGGTCGATCACGCAGTAGCTCGCGAGGTCCTCGGGAGGCGTGGACAGGTCGGCGACGCCGCCCGGCACACATCCCCCGGTCGCCACGTCCGTCGTGGCCGCGTCCGACGCGCCCGGAGGTGCCGACACGACTCCCCCATCGGAGCAGCCCGGCAGTCCGAGCGCCCCGAGGCCGCCGAGCGCGCACGCGAGCGCGAGGACCCCGGCCTTCACTTCAGCCCCGGCCAGGTCACGGGCGCGAGGACCGGCGCGGTGCAGGCGTGCTTCTCGGCGTCGAACGTGGGCGTGAAGTCGAGGCCCTTCATCGTGTCGAGGTGGACGTTCGCGAACGTGGCCTCGGCGCTCGCCTTCACGCAGATCTCCATCGGGTTCGCCGAGGCGGGGCGCTTGTCGTCCACGACGCCGTCGTACATGACCCGCGACATGATCTTTCCCGGGAAGTCCGACTGGTTGAACAGGAGGAGCTGCCCGAGCTCGTTCGACGAATCGGGCGCGTCACCGCCGCCCACGTACTTGTTGTCGTGGAGGTACACGCGCGAGGGATAGGGGTCGTACTTCGGGTCGTTGATGGGCAGCTGCGTGACGAAATAGCTGACGACCGCGGAGTGGAACGTGACGTTGTCGGTGAACGTGTTCTCGAACACCTCGACGTCGTGATTGGCCATCACGAAGAAGCCGACGCCGGCAGGGACGATGCCCACAGTGTTGCCCTTCGGGGCGAAGTTCTTGGTGTTGTTGGCGCGGAGCTCGTTCTTGAAGACCCGCACCGAGTGGCCGCCGACCTGCGGGAGGCCGGGCAGATCGAACACCAGGATTCCGGCGGTGTTGCCGGTGGCGACGTTCTCGTACACGTCGGCGAAGAAGGTGTTCTCGATCTCGATGCCGGCCACGTTTCTCTCGGCGCGGTTGCGGCGCACGACCACGTGGGACGACTGCCCCACGTAGATGCCCGAGTCGCTCGCGTCGGTGGCGACGCAGTCCTCGATGAGCACGCGCTTGCTCTGGATGGGATAGAGGCCATACGCGCCGTGCTTGCTGGGGTCGGGGCCCGTCCAGGACGTGCCGAGTCCGCGGAACACGAGGTCCTCCCCGCCCAGCACCTTGATGGCGTTGCCGCGCGCGTCGCGCACCGAGAAGCCCTCGAGCACGAGGCGGCTCGTGTGATCCCCGTAGAGGCCGTCGCTCCCGGCGGCCTGCGTCGCGAAGTCGAGGATCGTCTTCTCCCGCCCGGCGCCGCGCACGGTCACGCAGCTCGCAGAGAGCGAGAGGGTGTTGTCGAGCTTGAACGTGCCCTCGCCGAGCTCGATCACGTCGCCGGGGCGCGCGCTCACGAAGGCGGTCTGCACCTCGCGGGTCGTGGCCGTCTTCGGGTCGAGGCGCACGGTGCGCGGCGTCGCGCCCAGACACGGATCCGCCCCGCCGTCCGCCGTGGCGTCGGCGCCCGCGTCGCTCGCGGGCGCGGGCTGGGGCGTGGGTGGCGCGGAGTCGGTGGTCTTGGCCGCCGAGCAGGCCGCGAGGAGGAGCGTCGTGACGAGGAGGGGGAGCTGCTTCATGCGCACTCCCATCGCAACTCGCGTGCCACGCAGACTTGCGCGATCGCGGGCGCCTTTGCGCCGAGAGTGTGCAAGCGACTGCACGACTGCCCGGCCGGCTGCACAGCTGCGCGCGGGTCGACTGCACCGGACGGCGCGGTCGAGTCCGCCGAGCGCCGCGATCGCCAAGGTAGGAGGCCCCTCAAGCGCTGGCACGCAGCATGCGAGAGAGCGGCCCATGCGTCTCCTGTCGACCGCCGCGTGCCTCTTCGGTTGCCTGCTCGCCTGCTCGGACGCGCGCGCGGCGGACGGCGACGCGAGCCCGCCGCCCTCGTCGCCGGCGTCAGGGCAAGCCGCGGTCGAAGCCGCCCCGCCCCTCGCGCCCGCTGGGCCTGCATGGGACCCCTGGAAGGGATCGCCCTCCACGCCCCCCGTGGAGGAGGCGCCTCGCACGACCTGGGTCGCGAACCAGCCCATGCTGTTCCTGGGCGCGGGCTTGACCGGGATCGGCTACCTGCCAAATGTTGCGGCCGGATTGCCGAGCACGGGGGGGTTCATCGTGCGCGTCGTCGGCCTCTTCTTCACGCTAGGGATTCCCTGCATCGTCGGGTCGCTGAAAGGCGACAGGTCGGGCTATCTCTGCAACGGACAGCACGGCGCGATGCAGCTCCTCATCCCGTTCGCGGGGCCTATCACCTTCGCCAACTCCCACCCTCGCGACAGCGTGCTCAACCCCAGCGGATCTCGGCTCTCGAGCACCACGAAGGGACTCCTCTACACGAGCTCGGCGCTCCAGATCGCGGGGGTCTCGTCGATGCTCCTCTCGCTGGCCTTTGGTCGCAGCGTGCCCGTTCGGAGGCAAGCGGACGTGGCGGGCCCTTCGGTCTACCTGGCCCCGCTGGAGGCGCCGGACGTCGCGGGGGCGACCGTAGGCCTCTCGCTCGGCGTGCAGCGCTGGTAGCCGCCCGGACCTCTACGGCCGCGCGGCCTCGGCTTGTTCACGCTCTTCACTGTGGGCTCGCCCCCCGGGTTGGCTTCCTATCAGCGCTCGACTGAACCTCCCGCCTGCTGAGAGAGTGCGGCGCTCCGAAGGTGTGGGCTGCTCATCGCGCGCTGCGCGTGGAGGTCGACGGCGCCGTGGTCCGTGGGACGCCTGGGCCGCGTGGGTCTCGCGACGTCCCGCTCGACGATGGCGAGCCTCGCCCGCTCGGGTGGTTGGCTGCGGACAGCTCGGTGACGGGCAGCGCTCGGTTCTTCCCTACGACCCGAGGCGCCCGCCGGCGGGACGAGCCGCTCCGGCATTCCCGTGTAGAGATCTCGCGCGTTCACGGTGTGGGTGACGGTGCCGTGCTAGAAGGGCGACTTGTCCGCCCCCTCGGCTACGCGGAGCTCTCGGATGGCTCCCGATGTCCAGTGTCGGAGCCTCGACAGCCGACCGCCGGCCAGAGGCGCGCCGGTGTTGGAGGAGCGCGCGCCGGCTCGTGCCACCACTTGTGGAGAAACCTCTCTCCGTTCAAGCTCGTGGGCAGACGACTGCGCATTTGTGCGCGAGGCTGCACATCGGCGCATCGCGCCGCGACGAGGTGCCACCCGGCGCGGCGCCGCGCGCGCGAGTGGCGCGGGTGGACCTCGGGTTCAGCGCGCGAACGTGTGCTCGGTGTCCTTGGGCGGCCGCCAGGCGACGGTGGCACGTGGCGTGCACTGTCGCCAGGTGTGCGAACGGTGCGAACGAGCAAGTACGGCAAGCGACGCCGACGGGGGGCACGACACCTGAGGAGGATCCTGGCGCCGGGCACCCTCAGAGGTGACCGGACGCAGGCTCATTACCGAGATGGCCGGCTCTCGGTGCTTGGCGTGAACATCACCGACCTCACGCTGGTCGAGGCGATCGACCTCCTGCACGAGCGGATTCGCGTGCGCTCCAACTCGCGGCGGGCGTGGCGCGTCTACTTCGCGAACGCAAACACTCTGAACTGCGCGTGCGACGATCCGGACTTCCGTGACGTCTTGAACAGCGCCGATCACGTCTTCGGTGACGGCACCGGCGTGCGGTGGGCCGCCCGCGCGAGGGGAGTTCACCTCCGCGGCAACGTCAACGGCACGGACCTCGTCCCCGCGTTGTTCGCGGCGTTCGCCGGGCGGGGCTATCGGTTCTTCCTGCTCGGTTCGACACCGGAGCTCATCGGCCGCGCCTCGCTCCGCGCGGAGGCGCTCTTCCCGGGCTGGACGCTCGCGGGAGCCCACCACGGCTACCTGTCCGAGCAAGAGACGGCGGACCTCGTGCGCCACATCAACGAGGCTCGCCCCGACGTGCTGCTCGTGGGCATGGGGCACCCCGTTCAAGAGCGATGGATCAAGGAGCACGCGCACGAGCTGGACGTGCCGGTGTGCATGGCGGTGGGGGGCCTCTTCGAGTACTGGGGGGGACACCTCGCGCGCGCGCCGCTCTGGATGCGTAAGCTCGGGATGGAGTGGGTCCACATCATGCTCCAGCAGCCCCACAAGATGCGGCGTTACCTGATGGGGAACCCGAGGTTTCTCGCGCGGGTCGCGATGGACACGCTCCACCAGTGGCGAGCCAAGCTCGAGAGGTGGCTGCCGTGACGACCGCGATCTCGAGGAGCCGCTGGGTCGCGAAGAAGGTCGCCCGCCGTGGGCTCGCGCTGGGCGCCTCGTGGGCTCGCCGACTCTCGCCGCCGCGCGGGCCGTCTGCGGCCCGCGTCGTCACATACCACCGCTTCGGCGATCTCCAGCGTGACCCGTTCGCGGTGAGCGCCCGCGACTTCGAGCGGCACGTGGCGCATCTTGCCGGGGCGGGGCTCGCGGTCTCGCTCTCGGAGATCGAGCGGTTCGTGGCGGGGCAGACAGACCTCCGCGACGGCTCGGTCCTCGTGACCATCGACGATGGCTTCGAGAGCCTCCTGCGCGTGGCCGCGCCGATCCTCGCTCGTCACGGAGTGCCGGCCGTCGCCTTCGTCGCCGCCGGCCGGATCGGCACCGGACACCCCGCGGACGTCCCCGAGCGCTTCCTCACGTTCGACGAGCTCTCCAGGGTCGAGGCCCACGGCGTCGAGATCGCGTCGCACGGGCTCACCCATCGATCGCTCGGCGCGCTCGGACTCGCCGCCGCGCGCGAAGAGGCGCTCCGCTCGCGCGAGCTCCTCGAGTCGACACTCGGGCATGCGGTGACCGCGCTCGCGTATCCCTACGGGATGCGCGGGGACCATACGCCCGAGACGCGCGCCATCCTTTGCGAAGCTGGCTATCGCGTGGCCTTCACGGCGGAGCACGGTCCCGTTCGCGCGGGCGACGACGCGCTCACCCTCACGCGCGTGAAGGTCGAGGGAGGAGACCCCGACTGGCTCTTTCCAGCGCTCTGCCGAGGCGCCATGGACGGCTGGCGCCACGTCGAGGGCGCCATCGCGACAACGGGCCGAGTCCTCGCGCGAGGGGCCCCGTGAGCGGGCTCGTCACGGTGCTCGGTGCCGCGGCCCTGGCGCTCGTGGCGCCCGGCGCGGTGTATCTCGCCGCGCTCACCGCGGCAGCCGCCTCCCCCACGCGACGTGAGGGCGACCAAGCTCGTCGCGGGCAGCCTGGGGACGGCGGCGGCGGCGCGCCGGTGCGAGTCGTGATCGTGGTACCTGCGCACGACGAGTCGAAGGGAATTCTCCGCACCCTCCGGCGCCTGCAGGCCGAGGTCGTCGACGACGCGCAGGCCCGCATCGTGGTGGTCGCCGACAACTGCTCCGACGACACCGCCGCCGTGGCACTCTCGGCCGGCGTCGACGTCCTCGAGCGGACCGATCCGGCGCATCGAGGCAAGGGCCCCGCGCTCGCATTTGGCTTCGCCGCGTGTCGGGACGCCGACTGGCTCGTCGTCGTCGACGCAGACACCGACGTGGAGCCCGGATTTCTCGCCACGATGCGACGCGCCATGGTGGCCGGCGCTGACGCGCTCCAGTGCCGCTACGTGGTGCGCGACGCCGCAGGGAGCCACCGCGCGGCCCTGGCCGACGTCGCCGCGGGCGCATGGAACGTCGTTCGACCGCGCGGCCGCGCGGCGCTCGGCCTCTCCGTCGGGATCCTCGGAAACGGTTTCGCGCTCTCGCGGCGCACCCTGCAGGCCGTACCCTACACCGCGAGCTCGATCGTCGAGGACGTCGAGTACCATCAGCTCCTCGTACGCGCCGGGCTGCGGGTGCGCTGGGTGGACGACGCCACGGTGCGCGGTGACGTGCCAAGCGGGCGAGCCTCCGCCGGTCAGCAGCGCGCGCGCTGGGAGGGAGGACGGTTGCGCCTCCTCGTCGACCGCGCACCGTCGCTGCTGCGGCGGGCTCTCACGCAGCATTGGCGGCTGCTCGACCCCCTCCTCGATCTCTGTCTCCTGCCCCTGGCCTGGCACGTCGCGCTGCTGCTGGTCGCCGCGCTCTGCGGCTCGTGGGTCGTGCGTGGGCTGTCGCTCGCAGGGCTAGGCGTGGTGGCGCTTCACGTGCTCCTGGCGCTGGTCGTCATGCCCGCGCGGCGCCCCCACCTGGTGGCGCTCCTCGGGGTTCCGTTCTACGTGGTGTGGAAGCTGTGCCTCACGGGCGCGACGTGGCGCGCTGCCGCCCGCGACGCGGCCTGGGTGCGCACACCGCGCGACCGCTGAAGGCGGCGCCTCACGCGGCTCGCGCGCCTCACGCGGCTCGCGCGCCGCAACGCGCGCGGAGCGCCCCGCGATACGCGAGGTAGGCCCTTAGGACGTCGCGGAGAGTGCCTGTCTCTCGTCGCACGCCGACGAAGTACTGGACGCCGTAGACGACGGTTGTGGCGGCCACGGCGACGCGGTCGAGCCCCACGGCTTCGGCCCCCTGCGCTCCGCGATAGACCAGCCGCGCGAGGACAGGCGCGCCGTCGGGGAACGCGAGCGCGGCCGCGAAGAAGGGGCGAGCGAGGGGGTTCGCGGCCGTCAGGTGGCGCCATGGGCTCGCGCGCAGCGCGGCGGGGTGCCTTCGCATCAGCCTCACCCAATCCCGACCGTCCTTGACGTTTCGCGCGAGCCATCGCTCGAGCGACGTGTGGTCCGACCCATGGACGGCCGCGGCCGCGCGCGAGAAGACGAAGCGCGCGCCAGCCTGCTCGAGCCGCACGCCAAGCTCCGCGTCCTCCAGCCAGAACGCGGGGTCGAAGCCCCCAACCCGCAAGAAGAGCTCCCGCGGAAGCGAGAGGTTGCCGGTGTAGACGTCGTGCCCCTCGAAGGTCCCGGTCACGGAGATCTCTCTGGCCTTGCGCGAGAGGATGTGCGCGTAGAACCGCTCGAAGAGCGGCATTTCATGGATGCCCGGATCGGGCGTCAGCTCCCCCATCACGACGCGCCCGGGCCCCTCCTCGTGCACGGCGAGGTGCCGCGCGACGAAGTCTTCGCGCACGCGCATGTCGTCGTCGAGAAAGACAATCACGGGGCCCACGGCCCGGAGCACCCCATTCTGTCGCGCCACGGCGACGCCGGCGTTCTCCTGGCGCAGCACCGACACCTGAAGCGCGTCGGCGAAGGGAGCGACGACCGCGGTGGCGTCCTCGTCGGACCCGTCGTCGACCACGACGACCTCGAGCTCTTCGCGGCGGAGCGTCTGCCTCGCGAGGCTCTCCAGCAGACGAGCCAGCGGCGCCTTGCGGTTGTAGGTGGGGATAACGACCGAAGCGCGCACGCGCGACGGCTGGCCCATGTGCGACGCGCTCGCGTCCTTCGGGCTCGCGTGGACCGCGGGGGAACGCTCGGACTTCATGTTCTTCACTCCACCGACTCCACCCAAAGCAGCAACGCGCGTGCCACCCAAAACACTGGGGGCCCCATCAAGGCTCGTGGGCGTCCACGGTAACGCGTCGAGAGTCTCTCGGAAACAGTGCAGTACAGTACACCCAGTACAGTGGGTGGGCCTCCGCCGAGCGCACTGTACCTGACCCTCTCCCCGCCTTCTGCGCTTCCCCTTGCGGTGGGAGGGGAAGCGAGGCACCGTGGCGCGTGCCCAGGAGCGCGCTCTCCGGCCCGCCCCTCGCCCGCCCCTCGCCCTCCTCTCTACTCTGCCGGGTCACCTCGTCCAATGAAGCTCGAGATCGTCGGTCACGCTCTCCCCAACATTCCCTGGCAAGCCCGCGCCGCGGGCGACTCGGACCTGCTCTGGCGCTACGACGCAAACCCGATCATCGGCCGGAGGCCCCTTCCGCACGTGACGGGCATCTACAACAGCGCGGTCGTGCCGTGGCAGGGCGAGTTCGTGGGTGTCTTCCGCACGGAGGGCATGGACCGTATCCCCCGCCTGCACGTGGGCCGGAGCCCGGACGGGCTCAAGTTCACCTTCGAGCCCAAGCCGATCGAGTTTCGGTGCGACGATCCCGAGATCGGCAAGCAGGAGTATGCCTACGATCCCAGGGTCACCGAGATCGACGGCGTGCACTACATCACCTGGTGCAACGGCTATCACGGCCCCACGATCGGCGTGGCCCGCACGACCGACTTCGTGAATTTCGAGCAGCTCGAGAACGCCTTCCTGCCGTACAACCGCAACGGCGTGCTGTTCCCCCGAAAGGTGAATGGCAAGTTTCTCATGCTCAGTCGCCCCTCCGACACCGGCCACACCCCCTTCGGCGACATCTTCACGAGCGAGAGCCCCGACCTCGTGCACTGGGGCAGGCACCGTCACGTCATCAGCCGCGGCTGGCCCTGGTTTCAGGGCACAAAAATCGGCGCAGGCCCCTCGCCCATCGAGACCAGCGAGGGCTGGCTGCTCATCTATCACGCGGTCACCACCACGTGTAACGGGTTCGTCTATTCGATAAGCGGGATGTTGCTCGACCTCGAGCAGCCCTGGAAGGTCGTCGCCTCGGCCAAGCAGGCGCTGCTCTGCCCGGAGGCCCCCTACGAGGTCGCCGGCTTCGTTCCGGGTGTGTGCTTCCCGGTGGGCTGTCTGTGCGACAGCGAGACGGGGCGGCTCGCGATTTACTACGGAGCGGCCGATACGGTGTCGGCGGTGTGCTTCGGTCACGTCGAAGAGATCGTGCGCTTCATCCAGGACCACCCCCTCGGGAAATAGTCCGACTTGCCCCGGCCGCCATGACCCAGCCTTCGGCACCTCCCCAGGACGCTCCCCAGGCCCCTGAGGACGCCAAGCTGCCCTTCCGCGAGATGCTCGCGTTCGGGTGCGGCGACTTCGCCTCGGTCCTCTACTGGCAGACGTTCATGCGCTATCTGCCCTATTACTACACCGACGTCTTCGGCATCACGGCCGGGTCGCTCGCCACCATGCTGCTCGTGAGCCGCGTCTTCGACGGGGTCAACGACCCCATGCTCGGGATGGTGGCCGACCGCACCGAGTCGCGTTGGGGTAAGTTCCGCCCGTTCATCCTTTTCGGGTGCGTGCCGCTCGCGATCTTCGGGGTGCTCACGTTCACGACGCCCGACTTCGGTCCGACTGGCAAGCTCGTGTGGGCCTATCTCACCTACAACGCCCTGATGGTGCTCTACACCACCGTGAACATCCCCTACACGGCGCTCATGGGCGTGATGACCCGCGATCCGGTCGAGCGCACGCGGCTCGCGTCGCTCAAGTTCGTCTTCGCCTTCTCCGCGGGCATGGTGATCTCGGCGGCGCTCCTGCCGATGGTGTCGGCGCTGGGCGGTGACAAGGACCCGCAGCGCGGCTGGCAGCTCGCCTTCGTCGTCGTGGGTCTCGTCGCCATCGGTTTCTTCCTCGTCACGGCCTTCGGCACCAAGGAGCGCATCCAGACGCCGCCCGAGGAGAAGGCGTCGGTGCTGCGTGATCTGAAGTGCCTCGTGACCAATCGGCCGTGGGTGCTGTTGCTCTGCACGACGCTCACGTGGATCCTCTTCGTGGCGCTCCGCGGCTCGGTGTCCACGCACTACTTCAAGTACTTCGTCTTCAATGGCTCGCCCGAGACACCGCTGCCGTTCCTCGGTCACGCGTTCACGCTCGAGGGGCTCGTGTCGACGTTCAACACGCTCGGCCAGGCCGCCTCCGTGGGTGGGGTCGTCGTGGTGAGCCTGATCGCCCCCAAGGTCCCCAAGAGGCGCCTCTTCGTGGGGCTGTTCGCGCTGCAGATCGTCTCCACGGCCTCCTACTTCTTCCTTCGCCCAGGTCAGCTCGGGGCGATCTTCGCGCTGGAGATCCTCGGCAACTTCTTGGGCGCGCCGATCCCCGTGCTCATGTGGGCGATGTACGCCGACACCGCCGACTTCGGCGAGTGGAAGAGCGGTCGCCGCACGACCGCGCTCGTCTTTTCGGCCTCGACGATGAGCCAGAAGGTCGGCTGGGCGCTGGGCGCCTTCGTCGCCTTCCAGCTCCTGCAGGTGGTCGGCTTCGTCGCCAACGAGCACCCGAGCGAGGCGGTCAAGGGCAGCCTCGTCCGGCTGATGAGCCTCTATCCCGCGGCGCTCGGCGCCCTCTCGATCGTCATCTTCCTGTTCTATCCACTGAACGAGGCGAGGGTCGCCGAGATCCACGCGGAGCTGAAGAGGCGTCGACCCGATCCGGCCGACTGACTCAGCGCGAGAGCGCCGCGCGGAGTGCCCGCTCGAGCGCCCCGGCGAGGGCCTGCTGGGTCTCCACGTTCGGGTGGGAGTCGCACCCTACCGACTCGCCTTGCGGCTCGCCTTCGACGAACACGACCCGGTCGTCGCCGGCCTCACGGCGGGCCCCCACGATCCGCGCGAGCGTGGCGCGCGCGTCCTCCCGCAGCGCGCCCTTCAGCATCGGGGCGAGGACGACAAGAATCGGCGCGCCGGCCGCCACCGCGCGGACGCGGGCGAGCAGCCGCGCGTAGGCCTGCTCGAACGCCCCGTGGTCGATGGGGTCGGGCTTGCCGTCGTGGTCGCCGTCGGCGAAAAAATCGTTGGCGCCAAGGTGGAGGACCACCGCGTGAGGCTTCGGCGCGGCCTCGAACGACCACGGCGTACCCATGCCCTTCTTCACCCCCTTCTTCACCGGCACGGCGAGCTCGAACAGGTCGGGCATCGTAGGCAGGCCGTCGACGTCGTAGTTTCGGTACACCCCCTTGCCCGACCAGCACGCCGTGGTGACGTCGGCGTCGAGAGCCCGGCCAAGGAGCGCGCCGTAGGCCAGGCTGGCGTTCTCGGTCGCGTAGGTGAACGGGCAGCTCGCGTCGCGGCCGAGGACCCCGTAGCCGCAGGTGATCGAGTCTCCCAGGATCTCGATGCGCAGCGGCCTCGCGCGGGGCGGGACGAGCGCGCCCTGCTGGACCTCGAACCCGAGGAACTGGTGGATACCCGCGAAGGCCTCGGCGTCGCGCGTGACCGAGACCGTGTGCACGCGAGCGGGCGCGAGCCCCGTCGCAAGCTCGTAGCGTTCCCGAGCCGCGCCGACCGCGATCGTGAACGGGGGCTGCTCGTCGACTCGCACGGTGTACGAGGTCGTCGACTCGCGCAGCGTCACTCGCTTGCCGTCGATCGTGACGTCGTGCGGCTCGAGGGGCGCCGCGCGCAGGCGCATCGCGATCCCCGTCCCCTTGAACGCCGCCTCGATCGTCGACGTGGACCACGCGAAGCGGGGGCCGGCGGGGTCCTGGAAATCGAAGCGCCCGACGAACCTCGGCGCCGCGCCCGGGGCGGGGACCGCGCGCGGCGCGACGAGGGGCTCGTGTCGCGCGCAGGCCGCGGTCACCGCCACCAAAGAGACGAGGCCGACGCCCCCGCCGAGGCCGACGAGGCGCCCACGAGTCAACGGGCCCGACATTCCCGAACCTTAGCGTCTTTGTGCGCCGCGCGGCGCTGGTCGCTGACGTCGCCTCGTGGAGGCGCTCGGCCGCGCGAGCTGAGCGCCCACGTCCCGGCTGAGGCCCGCGGCCAACTCGTGTACCGTTCGATCCGTGGCTACCAAGAAATCCGCAGGGGCCGTGGCGACCTCGGTCGCTACGAATGGCAAGAAGGGCGCTGGTCGAGCGAAGGCGAGCGCGGCCGGTGACGCCGGGGAGCGCGCTCCGGCCGCAGCTCCGGGCGCCAGCCACGACGGCTTCGTCGACGCCGGCAGAGGCTACGCCCTCGGGCTGCGGGACGGGACGCTGATCTGCCGGAACGCGAAGGGGCAGGTCCTCGGCAGCGTCCCGAAAGACCTCCGCGACGGCGAGGTCGGCGAGCAGCTCCTCGCCGTGGTCGACTTCCTGAAGGCCCATGAGCGCGAGGTCTCGCAGACGGTCGAGGGTTGGATGCTCCGCTCGATGCCCACACCGACCGCCGTGCTCCTCGCGGCGTGGCCGGACGAGTCGTACCGACGCTCGCTCGAAAACCTCGTCGTCGTCGTCGAACCAAAGGCGACCGGGGAGGCCTCCGTCACGGGCTTCCTCAAGGGGGTCGACGCGAAGAAGGGAGTCGGCGTCGTCGATCTGGACGGCGAGACGATCTGGACGAAGGCCGAGGCGTTCGTCGTGCCCCACCCGATCCTGCTCGCCGACCTGGAAGAGCTCCGCGGTCTCGCCGCCGAGCTAAGCTTCTCGCAGGGCCAGAAGCAGCTCTTCCGTGAGGTCTTCACCAAGCCGAACGAGCTCGGCCCCGAACAAGAGGAGATCGCGTCGTTCCGCGGCGGGAAGTTCGAGCAGCTCTCGCACGCGCGCGGGGCCGCGAAGTCGCTCGGCTATCGGACGGCTGGCGGCTGGGCGGCGTGCCGTGTCTTCGAGGGTGGGAAGACCACCGAGGCGCGCTTCTGGCTCGGCGGAGACGACTCGATGGACGAGGTCGTGACCGAGGGGCTCATGTGGGTCGACGCCTCCGGAGACACGATCCTGGTGAAAGACGTGCCTCCGATCGCCTTCTCCGAGGGCATGCGAATGGCGAGCGCGATCTACGGGAAGCGCGCTGTGGAAAAGAAAGACGAGGACGACGATGCCTGAGCCGAAGCCGGAGTCCGCCGACACGTTGCTGGTGCGCGCAGGCGGGATCGCCCGACGCTCCGCGAAGACCGATCCTGCGACTACGGGAGAGCTGGTCGCCAGGTCCTTTCGACACCCCGCGATGGCCGAGCGCGTGGTCGTCCGACTGGTGGAGGAGTCGCTCGACTCGGCCCTGACGGCCGAGATGTCGGTGCTCGGCTTCACCGACGCTGGCGAGAAGATCCCCGTCGGGCGCACACGCAAGCGCGCGCTGGGGTTCCCTGCGTGGGCGCTCGTTCATCACCCCACCAAGGCGCGCTTCGCCCTGGAGGTGATGAAGGAGTTTCGTAAGGCGGGCACACGCGCAAAGACCAAGCCCGGACACGCCAGGGACGCCTTCGCGGAGATCGCCACCAAGCTCGAACGGAGCGTCCCGGCGTTCCTGCCTTCGTATTGGGAGGAGGTCGGGCGCGTCTTCGTCGCGGAGGACGCGACGACGTTCGCGTCGCAGTGCTTCGAGAAGGCGCGCACGGCGGAGCGCGAATACAAGCTCCCGGTCGACGAGGATCGCCGCGCCGCCGCGTATCTCGAGTTCACCGCCGTCGGTGCGGTCCCCGCCAAGTCGCTCGCGGGGTATGCCGACGATCTCGTGAAGGCGTTCGGCGCGGTGGAGGGAGAGAGGCGATTTCTCGAGCTCGCCGTGCAGCGTATCCGGGCGGGGATCCCCCCTTGGACCGGCATGGCCAAGGAGCTCGCGAAGCTCGCGAAGGCCGCGAAGCGAGGGCCCGAAGCCGAGGCGTCCTTCCTGAAGGAGATCTTGTCCTCGCCGGCGCTGAAGAAGGCGCCCCCGGACTTCTGGGCAGCGTACCGTCCGAAGCTGCTCGAGCTCGCCCGCGCTTCGCGCGACGTGCTCCATAGGGTGCTCTGGCTCTTCCCCGAGCCCCGAGGCTTCGCCAAGTTCCTGCCGTCTTGGCTCGAGCTCCTCGCGGACCTGGGCGCGACCGAGGCCGTGGCCAGGCTCGAGGGCGCAGGCGAAGCGGCGCGGTGGCTCTCGGCGCTGACGCGCTTCGTGACCTTCTCGGACGAGTGGGGTGATCGCGAAGAGCGCCTGCCGGAGCTGTACTTCGAGCTCTTCGCGCAGCTCGCGCCCGCCCTGGGAGCTCTCGGGGAACCCCTCGACCTGGCCTCGTACCAGCGCTGGGGCGACGACGGCACGTACTCCCCCGACGTGCTCGAGGCCGCTTTGGAGCTCGGCCTCCCGCTCGCGCCGCCCAAGGGCGAGTCGCCCGACGTCGCGCTCGGGGACATGTTCTGGAAGGACCCTGTCCTCCTCGCCGCGCACCCCGAGTACGGGAAGCTCCTCGCGTCCGCGGTCGCGCAGCAGTTCGGGCGCCCGGATTTCGAGACGCGCGCCAAAGGCAAAGTAGGGCTCGTCGAGGCGCGGAGGGCTCACCTCGCGAGCCTCGTCGCCCAGCTCACCCAAGGGGCGCTCCCGCAGCTGAAGAGCAGCCTCGAGACGCTCACCGAGAGCACGAGCGGAGCGACCTTCCTCGAGTTCCCCGAGGCCGCCGTCGCGCTCGATCGCGTGCAGGTCGGAGCCGCCCTCGGGCGCACCCTGCGCGGCGGGGTGTTCGACGAGCTCACGTGGCCCGAGTTCGAGGCCGCGCTCGCGCGCCTCTCTGGCCCGAAAGACGAGATCGAGCTCCACGGGACCCGGCAGCACCCGATCCTGCGGTCGGGCCGCAAGGTGGTCGTCTTCGAGGGGAAGAGGCACCTCAAAGACCTCGATCTGCCTACGATCGCGAAGGAGGCGAGCGCGATCGCCTACCTCGACGGAGATCTCCTCGTCGGCTTCTACGACTCGGCCGCGAGCGAGGCGCGGGCCGTGTGGGCGCGCCACGCCAAGACCCCGTTTGCGTCGCAGCTGCGCCTCCGCGGGATCGCCGAGGCGGTCGGCGTGGAGGGCGGCGGCGTGACGCTCGGCGGAGCTTGCCTCCACGCGGGCGACACCCCGGCCAAGATCGAGGCCCAGGCCTTCGCCTCCGACGGCAAGGGCTACTGGCAAGGACGCATCGAGTGGCACGACCGGCTCAATCTCACCGAATACGACCCAAAGACCGGCAAGACCGGGCGAGCGTCCTGGCCCGACTTCGTCCGTGAGGCCTCGGAGAAGGACGACGGGCTCACTCTGCTCGAGGTGCGCCTCATGCCGCTCCCGGGCTGCGCGTCCTCCTTGCTCGGCGAGAAGGGCGGGCTCGTCGGTCACTACGTCCGCCGCTCGAAGAGCGGTGCGTTCGAGATCGTGCGGATCGATGGGAAGACCCGGCGAGGCAGCTTCAAGCCTGACGCACTGGTCGACTGGCCAGGCACGGACGACCTGCGCGCGCTCTCGGTCTCGCGCGCGTGGTCCGACACCGAGAGCGACGATTTCTCGATCTACGGCCCCACGACCGGCGAGGCCGGGGAGGCGGCAGACGAGGCCCCGACGGGCGCGTTCGGGAACGACGAGTGGCCCACGGCGGGCTTCAAGCTCCTCCCAAGAGAGTACTGGCTCCACTACCTCGGCCCGCGCGACGAAGAGTCCAGTCGAGCGCTGCGCGCCGTCACCGACGAAGCGGCCGCCGCGCTGCTCCTCGGGGCGATGGAGGACGACGCGGACGACGAGGCGCTCACCCACGCGCTCGCCGCGGTGAAGGCCCACCTCCCCGGCGTGAAGAACGAGGTCATCCAGCGCGGCGTGGCGAAGATCGCGAAGATCGCCGCCGAGCGAGCGCACGAGCTCGCGGCGCTGCAGGACCGAGGGAAGGCCGAGAGCGGGGGCGTCCCCGACGACGACCTCGTGGAGGCGCTACCGCTCCTGCCTACCGACGGCTGGGAGGACGGCTTCTGCACCACCGACATGGCGGTCGTCGCCGACGCCTTCCTCGACCAGAAGCGCGGAAAGCTCACCTGCTCCCGCGTGTCGTGGCACCTGCAGGT
Organism: Myxococcales bacterium; assembly: GCA_016720545.1. Classification (NCBI taxonomy): domain Bacteria; kingdom Pseudomonadati; phylum Myxococcota; class Myxococcia; order Myxococcales; species Myxococcales bacterium. The sequence goes on along the minus strand of JADKKK010000001.1, from coordinate 947,873 downwards.
CGAACATCTGGTGAAGCTCGCCGGCTTCGCGTCGACGCGCAGCGCGACAGGCGAGAGCGAGCGAAAGACGCTCCGCGATCTCCTGGTCGCGCTCCGGGACTGCCGACTCCTCGGACAAACGGTCACGCGGGCCGAGCTCGCCGTGAAGACGGGCTCGTCGTTCCTCACACGCCCAAAGGGGAAAGACACCTGGCTCGCGAGCGCAGGCGAGGCGCTCCTCTACGCGCGCATGCCGGACGAAGACGAAGACGAGCCGACCCAGAAGGTCTTCGTGCTGGCCGCCGGTGACAAGTTCCCTCTGCCCGCCGACGCGACCCTCACGTCCAAAGAGACCGTGACGATCCCGGACGACAGAGCCTTCATCGACGATCTTCTCGCGAAGCTCGACGCGGACGGCGCCGCACCGCACGACCCGACGGCGCTCGCGCTCGTGACGGGCGAGACGAGCCTCACGGCCGCCGAGGTCGCGCTCGTCCTCGCCGGCCTGCCGAAGTTCGGCCAATACCAGCACGACTTCCTCGGCAAGGAGCTCCGAGCCACCCTCGATCTCAAGGTCACCGACGCCGCGCGCGCCAAGGAGAAGCTCCGCGCGCTCCCCGACGACCAGCTCCTCGCGCTCGTCGCGGGGGCCGCGAACGTGCGCGAGGCGACCGGGTACTGGGCGCCCGCCTCGGACGAGACGAGCGTCCCGCGCGCGCTCGTTCGGACCGCCAAGGCGCTCTTCGGCAAGAGCGTGACGCTCCGTGAAGAGCTCGTGGCCCGCGTCGACAAGGAGTGCCGCACGGAGCTCGGCGCGCGAAAGGCGCTGACGCTCCTCCTGACCGCGACCGACCCGGAAAATCCCCTACTCGTCCCGCGACCAAGCCCTGTCCCCTGGGACGCCATTGGCCACTCCGGTTCGTTCTTCTGCGCGGACGTCGTCGCCACGGCCGCCATGCTGATCCCCTATCTCGCGACGACGCTCCCCGTCGGTGATCCCTACGTGCAGGCGGTCCCTGCGCTCTACCAAGCCGTCACCAGGGTCCTCGAGCTTCCCGACTTCCTGCTCCCCCTCGGAGATCGGTACGAGGAGGAAGCGAAGAAACGTGCCTCGCTGCTCGACCAGGTCGGCGGCAAGAAGATCAACGTCTCGGGACGAAACACCGAGCGCGAGGGCCGCGACAACGGCTTCGTCGTCGCGGTGGACGACGCCGCGGAGGACGGCGTCGCGTTCGCCGTGCGCACCGCGAGCGTTCGCGCGCGCCGGGCGGACCTCCTCCCCTACCTGAGCCCGGCAGACGACGACGATCTCTACGGGGTCGAGGGGGCGAAGGGCGCCTACTACCTCCTCTCGAAAGAGTGCGAGGAGCTCGTCGCGCGCATCGCCAAGTCCCCGGTGCCCGAGGGCTCGTACGAGGCCAATCCCTTGCTCTCGGCGAAGGCGACGGTCGAGAAGCTCCGCGACGCCGCCGGCCTCGACGACGACGCCGCCGCGCTCTACCTCCAGATGTTGGCCCTGCCAGACCCGAAGAAGAAGAGCCTCCTCGCCTTCAACGGCTGGAAGACTGCCCACTACGACAAGGCCGCCGCCGCGCTCGTGAAGAAGAAGCTCCTCGTCGAGGGCAAGCGCGAGCGCGCCGGACGCGACGTCTTCTTGCCCGGGGGCTGGGAGCGCGCGACCGCGATCGAGACGTACAAGCTGCCGCTCTACGATCGGGTCTCCTTCGATCGGCCGACGATGACGTCTGCGCCCCACGCGCTCTACGCGCGCGCCTTCGAGCGCTGGGCCTCGGGGGACAAGCCCGGCTTCGAGGACGTCACGAAGAGGAAGAAGTAGGTCATGCAGGCGCCCCCCGCCGAGGTCCTCTACGACGACGAGCTCCGCTTCCTGGAGGCCTGGGACGCCGGCCCGAGGCCGAGGGGGTTCCGCCTCACCGCGGGGGCCGTCGTCACGTTCGTGATGGGCTCGGCGGGCGAGGCGCTGAAGCTCGCGCCTCAGGCTAGGGCCGCGAGCAAAAAGAAGGAGCCCGTCCCGCAGAGCCTGGTGATCGCCCCGAAGTTCGTCGGCTCACGGGCGCTCGTCGAGCGCTGCGTGATCACCCTCGCGGGGGAGCGAGGGCTCCTCCTCGTGGGCGAGCCGGGCACGGCCAAGTCGATGCTCTCGGAGCTGCTCGCCGCGGCGATCTCGGGGACCTCGGCGCTGACGGTGCAGGGCACCGCCGGCACCACCGAAGACCAGCTCCGCTACGGCTGGAACTACGCGCTGCTGCTCGCCAAGGGGCCGCACAAGGAGGCCATCGTGCCCTCTCCGGTGCTCACCGCGATGCGCAAGGGCGCGCTCGCTCGCATCGAAGAGGTGACGCGCTGTCTCCCCGAGGTCCAAGACGCGCTGGTCTCCATCCTCAGCGATCGCCGCATGGCGGTGCCCGAGCTGTCGGGCGACGATCCGCACGTGGAGCACGCCGCGCAGGGCTTCAACGTCATCGCCACGGCCAACCTCCGCGATCGCGGCGTCTCCGAGATGAGCGCGGCGCTGAAGCGGCGCTTCAACTTCGAGACCGTGGCGCCGATCGCCGACGCGCGCGACGAGGTCGCGCTCGTGAGGGCGCGGGCCGCCCACGTCCTCGAGCGCGCCGACACGAAGCTCGCGGTAGACGACGCGGTGCTCGAGGCGATCGTCACGGTGTTCCGCGATCTGCGCCTCGGTCGCACCGAGGAGGGCTACGCGGTGGAGAAGCCGAGCGCGGTCATGAGCACCGCCGAGGCGGTCAGCGTGGCCTCTTCGATTGGCATCTCGGCGGCGTTCTTGCCGAGCGATCGCGATCTCCTGGGGCTCGTTCCGGGCTACCTCGCGGGCGTGGTCACCAAGGACGACGCCAAGGACCACGGGCGGCTGCTCGCGTATTGGGACGGCGCGGTCAAGAAGCGTGCAGAGCGCAAGGACCGCGTGTGGCAGACGCTCTTCGAGCTGCGCGGCCTCCTCGAGCGTTGAGCGCGATGGACCTCGCAGAGCTCGACCCGTCGCGCGCTCGCCGAGGCGCTCGCCGCGTCACGCTCGCCCTTCCTCGTGGGCGTGCGTCACCACTCGGCGGCGCTCTCGGCCGCCATGCCCGCGATCCTCGCGTCGTTCGACCCGACGGTCGTGCTGGTGGAGCTCCCCGCCGATTTGGGCGGCTGGCTGCCGTGGCTCGCGTCCCCCGACCTCGTCGCGCCGGTGGCGCTCTCGGCGACCGCGCCGGACGGCTCGCTCTCGTTCTATCCCTTCGCCGACTTCTCGCCGGAGCTCGCGGCGCTCCGCTGGGCGCGCGAGGCGGGAGTCCCGGTCGCCGCTTTCGATCGGCCCGTCGGGGCGCGCACGCTGCCCGAGCCCGCGGAGGCGCGAGGGTCCCCGAGCCTCCTCGACCGACTCGCGGACGGCGACGGCGGCGACGACGTCGAGCAGCTCTGGGACACCTTGGTCGAGGCCCGCGCCCCCACGAGCCCCGAGGCGCTCCGGCGCGCCGCGCTCTCGTTCGGCTGGCTCCTCCGCGCCGACTCGCTCCACGGCGGGGGCATCTCGCGCGAGGACGCCGCGCGCGAGGCGTACATGCGGGCATGCGTGGCGCGCGCCGCTGCCCAGAAGGGCGCGCGTGTCTGCGCGGTGGTGGGCGCGTTCCACGCGAACGCGCTCCTCGCCGAGCCGGTGCTCGAGGCGCCCCCAGGAGCGCTCGAGGACCATGTAGAGTACACGGATCGAATCGGGGCGCTCGTGCCCTACGACTTCGAGCTGCTCGACTCGCGCTCGGGGTACCCGGCGGGGATCCGCGATCCTTCGCTCGTGCAGCGCGCGTTCGAGGCGTTCTCGGCGGGCGAGACGCTCGACGTCGCGCTCACTCCGATGCTGGTCGACATCGCGCACGATCTCCGCCGGAGGGGGCACGTCGCGTCGTTCGCCGACGTGCGCGAGGCCGCGCGCCTCTCGCAGGATCTGGCGACGCTCCGGGGCCTCCGCTCGCCCGGGCGGCGCGAGCTCCTCGAGGCGATCGAGACCGCGATGGCGCAAGGAGAGCCGCTCGGGCGAGGGCGCGCGCTCGCCCGCTCGCTCGAGGCGGTGCTGGTCGGGCAGCGGCGGGGCCGGCTCCCCGCCGACGCGCCTCGTGCCGGCCTCGCGGTGTCGGTGGAGGCCCTGCTCGACGAGCTCGGCCTCCCGGGCGAGCGGGGCCCGAAGACCCCGAAGGAGCTGACGCTGGATCCGGAGCGCTCACCGCTCGATCGGAGGCGCGCGATCGTGCTCGCCCAGCTCGAGGCCTGCGGTGTTCCGTACGCCGAGCGACGCGGGCGCGGCAGTGGGACGGGCGGCGCGCGCGGCGAGGTCGAGAACCTCACGCTGCGCGTGTCCGCGCGCTACACACCCGAGACCGCCGCGCGCCTCGAGATCGCGGGGCTCTTCGGGGCGACGCTCGAGGTGGCCGCCGAGGGTACCCTGCGGAGGAGCTTCGCGGCGCTCGTGGCCGCTGGAAATGGGGTCGCGGAGGGCTGGCTCGATCACCTCGCGCGGGCCGCGAGCGCGGGCCTCCACGGGCTCGCCTTCGAGCTCTTGGACCGCCTCGCGGACACGTTCGTTCCGGCGGCGGGCCTCGCCCAGCTCGCGGTGGCCACGATGCTCGTCGGCCGGATCGATCTCGGCCACGTGCCGGGCCTCCCTCGAGGCAGCGGCGACGGGGCCGCGCGCGTTTTCGGGAGGCCGCTGGGCACCGAGCGCGAGGCGCTCCTCTTCGCCGCGCTGCGCGCGCTCGCTGGCGCGGTCGGCTCGGAGAACGAGCAAGACGTGCTCGCCTTCCGCGAGCTCCTTGGGCTCCTCGCGGAGCAGGACCTCGCGTCACTGAAGCACGCGATCACGACCTTCGCCACGGAGGGCAGCCCGCTCATGGTGGGCGCGGGCATGGCGGCGCGGGTGCTCGTGGGCGGGGAGCCTCCCGAGCGCTTCTTTTCGACCTTCGTCTCGCTCTTCGATCGAGGCACCGACGCCCACGCCGCGAAGACCCGCACCGCCACTCTGCGGGGAGCGCTGCTCCTCGCGGGGCCCATCTTCGAGGGGCACCCGGGCTTCGCCGAGGAGATCACCGACGGCCTCGACCGCCTTGAAGACACTCGCTTCTTGCAGTGCCTCCCGTCGCTCCGGGGTGGGTTCGACGTGCTGTCGGCGGGCGATCGTCAGCGCCTGCTGGAGGTCCTCGAGGCGCACGCTCCAGGGACGGGCGCGCTCGATCTCGCCGTCTCGGCTTTGGACCTGGAGGCCTGCGCGCGCGCCGATTTCGCGGGGCGACGCGCGCTCGAGGCGCTCGGCCTCGCAGGCGTGACGAGCGCACCTCTCGCGAGACCGGGAGAGACCCCGGCGCTCGAAGCGCACGCGACCGCGCCACGACCGCTCCGCGTGGGCCAGAGGCTCTCGCTTCACGACCGCCTGAGGCTCGTGCTCGGACGCGAGTCACCGGCCCTCGACGCGAGCGCGGTGCGCTACGCGCGCGCCCTCGACGAGCTCTACGGCCAGGGACACGGAGAGGGCTCACGCGGCGGCGGGGCAGGGACCGGACCTTCGTTCCCGACGGCGCGCGACTGGGGAGACGAGCTCGGCGAGCTCTTCGGCGAGCAGGTCCGCGAGGAGGTGCTCGGCCGCGCGGCGGCGGGCGGGCAGGCGGGCGTGTTGCCCCTGCTCGACCCGGAGACCGTGACGCCGTCGATCGAGCTGCTCGAGCAGATCCTGTCGCTGAAGGGCGGGCTCTCGGACCGCGACTTCGTGCACCTGAAGCTCCTCGCCAAGCGCGTGGTCGAGGCCCTGGTGAAGGAGCTGGCGGTGCGGACGGCGCCGGCGCTCTCGGGGCTCGCCACTCCGAGGGCTTCGCGGCGCCGATCTGGGCCATTGGATCTGCGGAGAACCATTCATCAAAACCTCGCGACGGCCTATCTCGAGGGTGACACCTTCCGCCTCGCTCCGCGGAGCTTCACCTTTCGCGCGCGCGCGAAGAAGAGCCTCGACTGGCGCGTCGTCCTCGTCGTCGACGTGTCCGGCTCGATGGAGCCCTCCGTGCTCCACAGCGCGATGATGGCCGGCATCCTCGGCAACCTCCCGGCGGTCTCGACGCACTTTCTCGCGGTCAGCGACAAGGTGGTCGATCTGTCCTTCCAGGCCGCCGATCCGCTCGAGCTGCTCCTCTCGGTGCGCATCGGCGGCGGGACGCTGCTCGCCAAAGGCCTCCGGCACGCCCGGAGCCTCCTCACCGTGCCCTCGCGCAGCATCGTCGTGCTCGTGTCCGATTTCGAGGAGGGCGGGCCGGTGTCCGAGCTGCTCACCGAGGTGCGCGCCCTCCGAGACGCAGGCGCCAGCCTGCTCGGGCTCGCGGCGCTCGGAGAGCGCAGCGCTCCGCGCTTCCACCGCGCGATCGCCGAGCAGGTCGTCACCGCCGGCATGCCCGTCGCCGCGCTGAGCCCGCTCGAGCTCGCGCGGTGGGTCGGCGAGCGTCTGCGAGGGACGGCGTGAGCGGCCCCGAGCGCGCCCGCCCAGACGTCGCCCCGGACGTCCTCGCCGCGTTGACCTCGGCCGTGCCCGCGCGCGTGGCGAAGAGGCTCGACGCGAGCCCGCGAGCGGCCGACGCGTGGGTCTGGACGTTCGGCGAGTCGGTCACGGTCGCGGCCGGAGAGGAGACCGTCACGCTCACGAGCGGCACCGTACGGCGGCAGGAAGATGCAACCTGCACGTGTCTCCTCCAGCCCCGCTGCTTCCACCTGCTCGCGGTCCTCGCGGTCCTCCCGCTCGCCGAGGAGCCCGCAGCCGAGGCCGAGCTGGCGGGACCGGAGGTCGACGGCCCCCTCAGGACTCCCACGTCAGTCACGTCAAGCACGCCACCCGCGCCCTCGTCGCCCGAGGACGCGCTCACGCCGAGGCAGCTCGCGACGGCCGAAGAGGCCCTCGAAGTCGGCGCGCGGATCCTCGCCGACGGCCTCTCGCGCGTGTCGACGCTCCGCATGGGAGAGCTCGTGCGCGTGGTGCACTCGTGCCGCCGCGACGCGCTCTTCCGACTCGAGTCGGCGGCGCTCGGCGTGTTCGAGTCGGCGCGCGACGCGCGCGAGGGGAGTCCCGATTTTCGCCTCCACGAGGCCGCGACACGGCTCGCCGAGCTGCTCCTCGTGGCGCTGCGGCTGACGGAGGACGCGCGCAGCGGTCGAGGCGTCGGAGAGTGGCGCGGCCTCGCGCGGCGCGCCTACCGCGAGGTCGGCTCGTTGAGACTCGCGGGCCTCGGCTGCGAGCCCGTGCTCAGCAAGGGCTACTCCGGAGTCGTCACCTATTTCACCGACGGAGAGCGGGTCTTCAGCGCCCAGGAGGTCATGCCCGGCGACGCCGATCGCGCCCTCCACGCGTACGACGCGCAGCTCCGCTTCGGCGAGGTCTCGCTGTCTCACCGCGAGGCCGCTCACGCGGGGCTCCTGTTCGCGAACGCGCGGGTCTCGCCCGAGGGGAGGCTCGGGGCCGGAGCGGACGCCGTGTGCGTGTCCGCGGCGCGCGATCCCGGGCTCGTCGAGCGCCTCTTCGCGGAGCCGCTCGGCGCGCAGCTCGAGCGGGCGGATCGGGGAGAGCGGCAGGGGCTGCTCTTCGCGTCGGGCACGATGGGTCTCTCGACGTCGGCGGCCGCGCGGCTCGTGCTCGACGAACACCGTGGCTCGCTGCCGCTCACTCTCCCGATCGACGAGCCTCGCTTCGCCTACCGCGAGAACGTGGAGCGCCTCACCCGCGCGGGAGCCCACCTCCGGCTCGTGGGTCGCCTGGCGCCGGACGGCTCAGCGGTCGATCCCATCGCGATCCAGCTCGACGACGGCCGCTGGTTCTCGCTCGCCTACGACCGCCTCGCCGGCCGGGACATCGAAGAGCGAGGCCCCGCGACGCCGCTCGGCGAGGACCCCAGAGCGCGCCCTGCGGCGCTCGACCCAGCGCGGCGCAGGATGCTTCGCTTCGCGCTCGCCGGGGCACAGAGCCTGCCGAGCGCCGCCCTCCCCGAGCTCGCGCGTGAGACCACGCGGCTGCGCGCCTCGCTCCTCGGCACCTGCGGAGACCTGCTCGAGCACCTAGCCAAGTGCGCGCGCTCGGAGGCGCGAGCGACCGCCCGCGCCTGGCTCGCGCTCCACACCTACCTGCGCGCCGCGGACAGGACCCTTGGCTCTCCGCCTCCCCCTGAGGGCGGCGCACCTCACGAGGGCTCGCGACGCGTCAGGGCCTGCTCGAGCGGCGACAGGGCCGGGTCGAGCGCGCCCGGCCCGACCTCGAGGCCGCGCGACACCGCGCTCACGGTGAAGCGCGTGGGCCCGACGACGAACATGCGATGAAGGGTCGTGCGGTTCGTCTCGTCGAGGACCACGCACGACAGGGGCCGGGGGAGCGAGGCTCGCTCCGCGCGCTCGGCGAGAGTGAGGAAGAACGCCGCGATCCCGGCGAGCCCTTCGACGTCACTCGCGTCGGAGCTGGCGGCGAGCGGGAGCCCCGACTCGTCGCTCAGCACGACCGACGAGAACCCCGCCTTCTGCGCGATGGCGTCGAGCAGCGCAGGCAGCGCCCCGAGACCGCCCGCCCCGACGTGTATCGACGAGAGCTCACGAAGGGAGCGCTCGCGATCGAGCATGGGCGCGAGGAGCTCGTTCATCATTTTGCGCACGTCGCCGGCGCCGTCCCCACGCTGCGCGAGCAGCGACGTCATCCGCTGGAGGTCCTTCTGCAGTTGATCGGGGCTCGCCGCTTGGCGCGCCACTCCCGACAGGAGCCCGCGCATCTCGTCGCGGAACGAGTCGTTGTTCCGCTCGCGCGCCGCCACGGAGTCGCTCAGGGTCTGCATCTCTCGGCGCAGCACGTCGACGCTCGGATCCTTCCTCGCGTTCGCGAGGAGCGGCGCGAGCATGCCCTCGAGCTCGACCTTCACGCGTTCGGCGCGATCGTCGTGCGGCGACGCCGACGCGGCGAGGCGGGCCTCCAGCGCGATGACCCGCGCGGCCTGCGCGTCTTTCTCCTCCAGGATGGCCGCTCTGGCATCGCGTCCTCTGCGGGCGCCGAAGAGATAGCCGCCGGTCAAGAGGGCGGCGACGGCCACGACGACGAGAACGAACGCGAGCGGCATCATGGTTCGACGACCTCCTCCTTGTCGCGTGGACACTCGTCCCCTTTGGTCTGGACGACCACGCGGCGATTCCAGGAGGCATCCGGGGGCGCCTCGTCGACGGGCCAGTACGAGCCGAAGGCTCGGATCGTGATACGCGCCTTCGGGGCGCCCGCGCCCACCAGCGTCGCGCCGATGAACGCTGCGCGATTTCGGCTGAGGCGCAGGTTCCTCTCGTCGGAGCCCTTCGAGTCTGCGTGCCCGTCCACGACGACGGTCGCGTTCGGGTGGGCGACGAGCCACTTCGCGAGGAGCGCCAGCGGTGGATTCGCGGCGTGAGATGGGTACACCGATTCCGTGTTGAAACCCAGGATGAGAGGGGGACACTTCACTCCCAGACCTGGGACGGACGCGCTGGCTGACCCAGGCGCGCTCGCCGCGGGCGCGGGCGCCAGAGAGGAACCGGGAGCAGCCGACGCGGACGGCGCGGACGAGAGCGCGAGCGCCGGCGCGCTGGGGGCCGGCGCCGCCGTCGTCGCGGTGACGTTGGCGCCCATCGCGTGGGTCCACGCCACGAAGGCGCCGGCCGCGCTCGCGATGCCGACGACTGAGAACGCGCTGGCCACGATCGGGGGGAGGTCCTCCCCGAGGACCAAGAACCGCGCGGCGTACCCTGGCGTCACGAGAACCCCATCTTCCGAAGACGCTCGAGGTTGGCGACGACGCGTCGGTCGTCGGGAGAGAGCCTCGCGGCTTCCGAGAACGCCACGAACGCTCCGGCATAGTCCTTCGCGAGCAGCGCGTCGACGCCTCGCTCGAACTCCGCGGCGAACGTGACCGCGTCGTGCCTCGGAGACTCCTTCGTAGGGGCTTCGGTCGCGGAGAACGCCGCCCGCATCGGCGGCGGACGGACCGAGGGTGCGCGCATCGCGGGGGGGCGCGCCGAGGCTGGGCGCCACGACTTGGTCGCGCCCGGCGGACGCGACGAACGCCGGGCGCCCGCGGGGGCGGCGAACGTGTCCCCCCACCCGTCGTCCAGGGCCGCATCTCCGTTGGCCGAGTCCCGCTCGGCCTCATCAAACGCCTTCGCCACCTCGAGCAGCACGCTCTCGGCCGATCGACCGATGTCGCGGGTCGGGAGCTCCTTCTTCCGAAGGGTGCGACAGGTGACCTGAGCGGCGCCCAGAAACACGAGCCTGCGGAGCGCGTCCATGCCGGAGCCCAGCCGGTCCTCGGCGCTCCACAGCTCTCCGCCGTTGATCACGAGGCGGCCCTGGCCGCCCATCGACCGCACCTCGATGACCACCGAATGGCGCCCCATCCCCGCGAGCTGCACGTAGTCGGCGACCCCGAAGGGGGAGCTCGGCGCGGCATCGCCGAGCTCGAGCTTCTCCTCGACGACCGCGCGGAGGCGGTCCAACCCTATCGGCTTTTCGTACACCTCGACGTCGCCGCGTGTCGGGAGTCGATGTCTGTACTTTCCGACGAACGCCGACACGAACACGACGGGCACGCGGAGGCCCACGCGCTCGAGCTCCGCCGCGACCTCGATGCCCGAGCCATCCGGGAGGTCGAGGTCGGAGATCAGGAGGTCGGGCGACACGACCACGAGGAGGCGCTTCGCCTCCTTCACCGTGCCCGCGTCGGACACCTTCACGCCCGGGAGCTTGGAGAGCCCCCGAGCCATGGCGAGCCGCAGGGTCTGCTCGTCCTCGACGAGGAGAATGTGGCGAGTCTGCGGCATTAGCCCTTGATGCCGTAGAGTGTGTCGACGAGGTCGACTCCGCACTCGAGCGACTCGCACCACGAGATGAAGCGCTCGACCATGGCCTTGCCCTTGAAGAGGGCGCCGTGCTGAGGAGCGATGATGTCGATGTCGAGCTGCCTTGCGAGCTTCGCCCACGCCTTCAGCGCGCGCCCGCTCGCCATGTAGCGGCGATGAAAGCCGAGCATGTACGCCTCGTGCGCGTCGAAGTCGGTGACCTCTCGGTAGTCTAGCCCGATCGAAGCGCCCAGGTCCCCGCTGTAGAGGATCTTCGAGACCGGATCGTACAAGTGAAAGTTCCCGGCGGAGTGAAGGAAGTGCGCGGGAACGACCTTCATCTCGTGCGCACCGAGCTTCAACGTCGTCCCCTCGTCGGGTATCGGGAGCAGGCGTGACTCGACCAGGCGATCGAGCCCGAAGTGCGGACGAACCGGGTCCACAGCGACGACACGTAGGCCGTGGCGTCGGTGGTCATCAGCCACCCGTTGACGGCCGCGACGATGTCCGGGTCCTGGTGCGAGAGGAAGATGGTCTCGAGCTTCGCTCGGCCGAGGAGCCCGGTCGTGGCGGCGAGCACCTTCGAGTAGACCTTGTGCCCGCCCGTGTCGAGGATCATGCCTGAGGCCCCGTCGACGATGACGTGCTGGTTGGCTTGAACCGCGATACCTCCGCTCGCGTAGTCCTCGAGGAGGATGCTTTTGTGTGTGCCGTTGTCGAACAAGATGACGTGAGACATGGTGCCTGGCCTCCCTCAGAGAATCTTGCGGATGTCGTCGACAGACCGTCGCATGTCGAGGAACACGAGACCGAGCTTCGCCTGCTTGTTCGCGAGGCAGAGCAGGAGCGTCCCCGAAGCCGCCGCCATCATGACCGCATACCCATTGGTGCCTCGAACGAGCACCTCCTGGACCTCGCCTCGCTCCAGCTCCGTCGCGGCGCGCGTTCCGAGGCTGGAGAGGGTCGCGCTCATCCCGGCCACGCGGGTCTCGTCGACGTGTTGAGGCAGGGCGCTCGCGATCATGAGCCCGTCCTCGGAGATGAGCGCGCTGGCCTCGACGTCTGGAGACGAGCTCTGGAGACCCCGCAAGACACGATTAAGACTGTCTACTCGCGACATGTTCACCCCTCTTCCGCTGGCATGAATTGGCTCTTGTGTCTCGCCAAGCGCGGCTTCGACACCACTCTGCGACCAACGTCCACGGACGCTCGTCGCGCTCCACTGAACACAAGCAATCTAAGTTAGATGGCCGCGGAACCACCTCCCGGTTCCTCGCGTCGTCCCCCCTTCGTGCCCGGCGCGCTGGCAGCGATATCGACGCGCCAACCAGGCGTTGTCCGCCTGCGACCGTCATGGCCCATCCCTCCCTCGTTCCCCCGCTGGTGCCCTGGGGGAGTTCGACCGCTCCAGAGGCCACGCACCTGACACGACCGAGGCGCGGCTCGGGTACAGCGGCACCGACAGCGTGACCTTCGTGCCCCCGCCTGCGCTGCTCTCGATGTCGAGGCGGCCCCCCGACGACTCGGCGATTTGCTGGCAGAGCGCGAGGCCGATCCCCGAGCCGCGCTGCTTGCTCGTGAAGAAGAGCGCCCGGCAGCGCTCGAGGACGTCTGCGGTCATGCCAGACCCCGTGTCCGACACGCAGAGCTCGAAGGTGTCGTCCGCCTCCAGGCTCGCGCGTACCACGATGTCGTCGCCGTCGTCGCACGCCTCGATCGCGTTCTTCACCAGGTTGAACACGACCCCGCTCACCACACCCCAGTCGAGCGGGAGGAGCGGCAACGTCGGCACTTCGGCGGTGAGTCGGACGCCGCGGCGCTCGGCGGTGCCTTCGAGGATGCGGCACGCCTCGCACACCGCGAGATCCACCGCGACGTGGCTGTCCGCGTGCATCGGCCGCGCGAGGCCGCCGACGCCCTGGAGCGTGAGGTTCATGCGCCGCACCTCCCACAAGATGGTGTGGGCCTGCTCGCTTATGGGGTCTTCGGTCTCCTCGACGAGGACCTCGAGCGCGCTCGTCACCGCGGCGAGGGGGTTTCGGAGCTCGTGCAAGATGGAGGGGAGCGCATCCCCGAGGGCGGCCATCTGGAGGAGCCGATCGCGCTCGCGACGAAGCTCGAGGACCGTGGTGATTTCCTGGAAGAGTACGGTCCACGCCCCCTCCGCGCTCGGGCCGCTGACAGAGAACCCGACGAGAGTGGTCGAGCCGTCGTGCAAGGTCACGGTGACCTCACGCTGCGCCTCGCGCGCTTGGGTCCCGCGCACCAGTTCGGCGAGCGAGACGAGGACCTCGGACACGGCGCCCCCGAAGAGGTCGCTCGTCGACCGCCGCAGGATCTTCGCGGCGGCCTCGTTCGCGTAGTCGATCCGCCCGTCGGATCCAACGACGAGCACGCCTGCGGCGAGACTCTCGAGCACCCACGTGTGAACCGATGCTGCCACGCCGAGGGAGGTTGCACGTCTCGTGCCCACGCGACGGAGTGCGCCGCGCGGCCTTCTTCCTCACATGTCTCGGATGGTGGTGTCCGATTCTGACTTCGGCGTGGCGTGCAGAAGCTGCGCACACGCGAGGCGATTGCGCGCAATACGTTCGCGATGAGCTGGTTGGCCCATCTCTGGCGAGGTCCTCGGGACCCGGCCTCAGCGGTGTCCGGCGTGGCCCTCATGGCTTCCGAGCACTGACGAAGGAGGCCGCGAGGTCGTGGCGAGCGACGCACACTGCCTAATGTGATCCGTGAAGCGGAGGCGCACGACTCCACTGCCTAATGAAGTTGTGCTTCACACGGGGCTCGCTTCGGTGCGGGCTAGGCAGCTAGGGAGCGGGATCGAGAGCCGCGCGCGCTGCACGTCGGCCTCGTCGATAGGGGAGCCGCTCTCGTCGACGAGCCACGTGCGCCAACCGCTCGCGTCCTGCTCGACGTGCGCGAGGCGTGCGCGCGACCACGGCTCGCCCCACCCCGGCGCGCTTCCGACGAACGTGCCGCTCGAGGCCGTCATCGCGAGCGCGGAGCGGCGTGCGCGCCAACCAGGGCGGCGCGCACCCGTGTCCCCGCGCGACCCTTCCGCGCGAGGGCCATTCCGCTCTGGCGGCGAGCGCGTCGACATGATGGGCGTCACGAGGGTCACGACGGCCGCGTTCGGGCGGTAGCGCGACGGACCTCACCGCCCCCTGGCCCGCTTGCAGCCCCCACGCTACCTTCGAGACATGGCCCACGCCGAGCGCGACGCGACCCGCATGACCGCCGAGGCCTACCTCGCGTGGGAGCGCGATCAGCGGGAAAAACACGAGTACCACCACGGCGAGGTCTTCGCGATGGCAGGCGGCAGCCCTCGGCACAACGTGCTCTCCGCGAGCGCGACGGCCGCATTGCACGCGACCCTCCGCGGGAAGGGCTGCCATGTGCTCTCCTCCGATCAACGTGTCTCCGTCGTCGAGGGGGAGCGCTATGTCTACCCCGACGTCGTCGTGGCGTGCGGGGGCGTCCAGACAAGCAGCGAGTCGCTCGTCAACCCCAGCGTCGTCGTCGAGGTGCTCTCGCGAAGCACCGAGCGCTACGATCGCGGCGGCAAGTGGGAAGCCTACCAGCGCATCGCCTCCCTCACAGACTACGTCCTGGTGGCCCAAGACCGCGTGCGCGTCGAGCACTTCCAGCGCGACGCACACGCCCCCGGCGGCGCTTGGACCTACCGCGTTCACGAGCCCGGTGGGACGCTCGTGCTGAGCAACCGCGCGCAAATCGCGCTCGACGCCCTCTACGAGGGGGCCTTCGACGTCGAGGGGGACGCCGCGGAGTAGCAGGAAGGCCGCTGCGCGCGCGAACAGCTCATCGCGCAAAGAGGACCCGATCCAACCGACGCCGATCGCGTCGCGCCTCCTGGAGCGTCGCACACGGCTTTTGGAAGAACCCCCACCACCCGTTGTTGCTCCGCCGAGCTCCGCCCTCGAACCCAAGCGGGGCGAGCGTGGCGGAGAGGCGCGCGCTTGCCCGCGACGCCTCCCGTTTCGTCGGGCGCTCGGTGGCGTAGAGGATCACGAGGAGCTCGAGGCGCTCGCCGTCCTCATCGACCGACGCCGAGCAGAAGGCCTGCACCCTCCAGCCCTCGAGGCCAAGCATCGGACGCGCCGAGGTGCGCCCCGCGAACGCGTGCATGGTGTTCCAGCCGGGGACGAGCGCGGCCCGCGTGAACGCAGCGCGCCGAAACGGGCAGCGCGCAGTCGCGCTCGCGAGCGCAGGCTTCCCCAGCTTGGGGCGTCGAGCGGGCGGCGCAAGCAGCTCCCCGTGGCGGCGCGACGTGCGCTGAATCCACGCGATCTCGGCGTCGAGGGCGCGGCTGTGGGGAAGCTCACGGGAGGCGGATCCATCGGAAATATCGAATCCGGCCGTGCGCAGCGTGTCCAGCAACAGCGCGCTCGCGGTCGACGGCCGAGAGTTGATGAAGATGAGGTGACGGCACCGCCAGTCGAACACCAGCTCGAGCTCGATCGACAGTGATGTCCGCAGGAGCTGGACTCGCCCGCACCAAGCGAGCTGGGCGGTGGAAGGTGCCCACCCCTTGTCGCGCGTGCGGACCTCCTGCATCATTCGCCACGGAAGAATCGCGGGGGCCTTGGTCGCGCGCACCATGGGATTGAGACACGCGCTGCGCGTCGAACGCAAGGCGCCCGGCGCCCATCCACTTCGACGGCGAGCACGCGCCCGGCTCGGGATGTCCTCGGCTTCGATGCGCTCCTCAGGACTCTCCCGAGGCGGAGGCGCAAGGACCGTGGGCGTGGAAGGTGGCGCGGTCGCGACGGTCACGGACGTAGTAGGCGATTCGTCCTCGGCTGCTTCGGCGTTTCGCGACTTCACGCGGGAAGTGCGATCGGCGCTCGCGATGCGCTCCACCTCGGTCGCGGGGAGGCGCTCGTACTTCTTGGCGAGGGCAAGACCCGCCGCCGTGAGCTGCCAGACGCCCCGACGCGGGCTACCTGAGAGCCCTGCCCGCTTCAGCCGATCGTGCGCCCACCCGATGCGGTTCTTGTAGACCGCCTGCGCGCCGCTCGGCAGCATCTCGGCCCGATCGTCTTCGGACAGGCCTGCCCCGTCGGCGAGTGCCTCGTAGGTATCGGGGATCATCGCGCCACTCGATGCTCGCGACCGATCCGCGAGGTGCTTGAGGAGCGGGCCGATGAACGTGTCGTACGTCGGGACAGACATCGGGTTCACTCTCTCACTCCAGGCCGCGGAGGCGAAGGAGGTTCTCTTTTGAGGCTGGGACCGAGGCCTTTGCTGACGCGCGGTGAGCGACGCGGGAGCGCCCGTAACGCGCTGGCCGACACGACCTCGAGGGAGGGAGTCACTTGCCCAGCGCCCCACGAATCCCCGCCACCACCGCCGCGAGCTCACTCTCGACCCGCCATGCCTCGACCCGAAGCGTGCGCACGCCGCGGGCGGCGAGCGCGGCGTCGCGCTGCCGGTCGTACGCTCGGCGCCCTGCGTGCACCGGCCCATCCACCTCGACGACGAGCCTCGCCGAGGGCGCGTAGAAGTCAGCGACGAACCGCCCGAGGACCACCTGACGAAGAAAGCGCACACCGAGCTGCCCGCGCCGGAGCGCGCCCCACAAGAGCGCCTCGGTGGGCGTGGGCGCGCCTCGCATGTCCCGCGCCCGCGGGCGCAGGGTGGAGAAGGTGTACGCGGTGGTGACGAATCCGTAGCGCATGGGGACCTCGTGAGGCGGCGGGGAGAGCCGGCTTTGAGCCCCTGAGCGAAGGTTGCGTGACAGCGGCGCGTGCGTGCCGCGCGTGACTCACCGCCGCTGGCGCGGAACGTTCGCGTCGGCGCAGAGCCGGCCCTCCCCGCCGCCGAGGGCGCCGTGCTTTCGGGGCGTGCCGTGACTTCGCTGCGGAGTGACCACGCGGGTCGTCGAGGGCCGCCGGGGGGGAGCCGGCTCGAGTCGCGTCGCGTCGCGCGTCTCGGGGGGGCTCGTGGTGCGTCGCGTCTCGCGTTTCGCGGCTCGTCGCGCGTCCCGCGCGCCGGGCGCGCGGCCCCCCCCCGGCCCCCCCCAAAGCGGGCCAGCGCCGCCCCCCCCCGCCCCCCCCCCCCACCCCAAGCCAGCACGCCCGCCCCCTTCCGCCTCCCCCTGAGGACGCGCAGCGTCCGATTTGGGGGAGGCCGGCCCGCGCAGCGGGACGGGTGGGGGGCACACGCGAAGCCACACAAGCAACATGCGACAAGCCATGAGCCCCGGTAGCCTGCCAGCGACCACGAGCCCCCCCCGCCCCGCTCCGCCTCCCCTGAGGACGCGCAGCGTCCGATTTGGGAGGACCGGCCCGCAGCGGGACGGGGGGGCAACGCGGCCACACTCGCCAGCGGCAACCCACGCCCCTCTCCGCCTCCCCCTGAGGACGCGCAGCGTCCGATTTGGGAGGCCGGCCCGCGCAGCGGGACGGGTGGGGGCAACCCCTCTGGGCCGGCGCAGCGGGACGGGTGGGGGCGCCCCTACTCCCGAAAAAAGCCAACGAGCCCCACGTGCTCTCGCACATGGGGCCCGTCGTGAGGGTCCGAAGACCCGCTGCTTCCTACTCCTCGTTCACCGCCGTGAGCGACTCGGGCGCGCGCGGCAGGGGCGGGGGCGCGGGGCGCTCGTAGGTCTCGCCGCCCTCGACGATGAGGTTCAGCGACTTGTAGGCCGTGAGGCCCGTGCCGGCCGGGATGAGGCGGCCCATGATGACGTTCTCCTTGAGCCCGCGGAGGGTGTCCGTCTTGCCGTTGATGGCGGCCTCGGTCAGCACCTTCGTGGTCTCCTGGAAGCTCGACGCCGAGATGAACGACTCGGTGGAGAGCGACGCCTTGGTGATGCCGAGCAGCAGCGGCTCCGCGATGCCCGGCTTGCCGCCGCGCTCGATGACCGCCTGGTTCTCCCGCTCGAACACGTGCTTCTCGACCTGCTCGTCGATCAGGAAATTCGTGTCGCCCACGTCCTTGATGCGGACGCGCCGGAGCATCTGGCGAACGATGACCTCGATGTGCTTGTCGTTGATGGCGACGCCCTGCAGGCGATACACCTGCTGAATCTCGTTCACCAAGAACGCCGCGAGCTCCTTCTCGCCCTTCACGCGCAGAATGTCGTGGGGGTTCGAGGGGCCGTCCATGAGCGGCTCGCCCGCGCGGACGCGGTCGCCCGGCTGCACCTGCACGTGCTTGCCCTTGGCGATCAGGTACTCGCGCGCCTGATCGACGAGCTGCGTGCCGTCGTGCGCGAAGGGCGTGATCATGACCTTGCGCTTGCCCTTCGTGTCCTTGCCGAACGAGACCTCGCCGTCGATCTCCGCGATGATCGCGTGGTCCTTCGGCTTGCGGGCCTCGAAGAGCTCGGCGACGCGGGGGAGGCCGCCCGTGATGTCCTGGGTCTTCGTGGTCTCGCGGGGGATCTTCGCGATGACCTCGCCGGCCTCGATGATGTCCCCGTCCTGGACGACGATGTTCGCGCCGACCGGGAGGAGGTACCGGGCCTCGAGGGTGGAGTTCGGGAGCCTGAGGGTCTCGCCGGTGTCCTTGTTCTTGATGGTGATGCGGGGGCGCACCTCGGCGGCGCGCGACTCGATGATCACCTTGCGCGAGAGGCCGGTGACCTCGTCGAGGCGCTCGACCATCGTGACGCCTTCGACGATGTCGCCGAACTTCACGATGCCCGCGACCTCGGTGAGGATCGGCATGGCGAACGCGTCCCACTCCGCGAGGAGCTGAGCCGGCTTCACCTTGTCGCCCTCCTTCACGCGGAGCACCGCGCCGTACACGAGGCGGTGGTGCTCGCGCTCGCGCCCGGAGTCGTCGACGATCACGATCTCGCCGTGGCGGTTCATGACGCTGACGGTGCCGTCGTTCTTCGTCGCGACGTTCGCGTTGCGGATCTGCACGTGGCCCTCGCTGCGCGCCTCGAGCGAGGACTGCTCGATCTTGCCGCGAGCGGCCGCGCCGCCGATGTGGAACGTGCGCATCGTGAGCTGGGTGCCCGGCTCGCCGATCGACTGGCTCGCGATGATGCCGATCGCCTCGCCGATGTTGACCTTGTAGCCGCGGGCCAGATCGCGCCCGTAGCACTTCGCGCACACGCCGCGCCGCGTGACGCAGGTGAGCACCGAGCGAATGACCACTTCCTCGATGCCGGCCTCTTCGATGCGCGTGACGAGCGCCTCGTCGAGCTCGGTGTTCGCCGCGACGAGCACCTCGCCCGTGAGGGGATCGATGACGTCCTCGAGGGTGACGCGACCGAGGATGCGGTCGCCGAGCGGCTGGATGACCTCGCCCGCGTCTTCGAGGCGCGTGACGCGGATGCCGTCGAGGGTGCCGCAGTCGAACTCGGTGATGACCGCGTCCTGCGCGACGTCGACGAGGCGGCGGGTGAGGTACCCGGAGTTCGCCGTCTTCAGCGCGGTGTCCGCGAGGCCCTTACGAGCGCCGTGGGTCGAGATGAAGTACTGGAGGACGCTGAGACCCTCGCGGAAGTTCGCCGTGATCGGCTGCTCGATGATCTCGCCCGAGGGCTTGGCCATGAGGCCACGCATGGCGGCGAGCTGTCGAATCTGCTGGGTCGAGCCACGAGCGCCCGAGTCGGCCATCATGTAGATCGGGTTGAAGGAGGGCTCGATGCTCTCCTTGCCGGTCTCCGGGTCGGTGACCTTCTCCTTGCCGATGACGAGCATCATCTCCTGCGTGACCTTGTCGGCGACGCCGGCCCAGATGTCGACGACCTTGTTGTAGCGCTCGCCGTCGGTGATGAGGCCTTCCTGGTACTGGTCGACGACGCGCTGGACCTCGTCCTGCGCCTCGCCCAGGAGGACCTTCTTCGCGTCGGGGATGACCATGTGATCCATGCAGATCGACGAGCCCGACTTGGTCGCGTACTCGTAGCCGAGGCTGCGCAGGCGGTCGGCGAGGAGCACCGTCGCCTTGTTGCGGTGCTTGCGGTAGCAGGCGTCGATGAGCGCGGTGAGGGCCTTCTTGTCGAGTGCCTTGTTCACCAGGCTGAAGCTCAGCCCCTCGGGGAGCACCTCGGAGATGAGGCACCGGCCCACGGTGGTGTTCACCATGATGCGCTGGTTCGTCCCGGGGTCGATCACGCGCACGCGGATCTGCGTGTGGATCGTGACCTCGCCGTTGTCGAAGGCCATGCGGACCTCCTCGGGCGAGGAGAACACGCCGCGGAGGTGCCCCTCGACGTGGCCCTTCTTGTCCACCGAGAGCGCGCCCTCGCGGTAGCAGCCCTTCGCGTACTTGCGCTCGCGGGTGGCGTAGTAGAGCCCGAGGACGATGTCCTGCGTGGGGTTGATGATGGGCTTGCCGTTGGCGGGCGAGAGGATGTTGTTCGTGCTCATCATGAGCACGCGCGCCTCCATCTGCGCCTCGACCGAGAGCGGCACGTGGACGGCCATCTGGTCGCCGTCGAAGTCGGCGTTGAACGCCGCGCACACGAGCGGGTGGAGCTGGATGGCCTTGCCCTCGATGAGGACCGGCTCGAACGCCTGGATGCCGAGGCGGTGGAGCGTCGGCGCGCGGTTCAGGAGGACCGGGTGCTCGCTGATCACCTCCTCGAGGATGTCCCAGACCTCGGGGCGCTCCTTCTCCACCATCTTCTTCGCAGACTTGATGGTGTTGACGTAGCCGCGCTCTTCGAGCTTGTTGTAGATGAACGGCTTGAAGAGCTCGAGCGCCATCTTGGTGGGCAGGCCGCACTGGTGCAGCTTGAGCGTGGGGCCGACGACGATGACCGAGCGGCCCGAGTAGTCGACGCGCTTGCCGAGGAGGTTCTGGCGGAACCGGCCCTGCTTGCCCTTGAGCATGTCGCTGAGCGACTTGAGCGGGCGCTTGTTCGGGCCGGTGATGGTCTTGCCGCGGCGGCCGTTGTCGAAGAGGGCGTCGACCGCCTCCTGGAGCATGCGGCGCTCGTTGCGGATGATGATCTCGGGCGCGTTCAGCTCGAGCAGCCGCTTCAGGCGGTTGTTGCGGTTGATGACGCGGCGGTAGAGATCGTTGAGATCGCTCGTCGCGAAGCGGCCGCCGTCCAGCGGGACGAGCGGACGGAGGTCCGGCGGGAGCACCGGGATGACGGTGAGCATCATCCACTCGGGGCGGTTGCCCGAGTCACGGAAGGCCTCGGTGACCTTGAGGCGCTTGACGACCTTCTTGCGCTTCGCCTCGCTGGTGGCCGAGCGCATGTCCTGTCGGAGGGTCTCCGAGAGGGTGTGCACGTCCATCTGCTTGAGCATCTCGAGGATGGCCTCGCCGCCCATGCCGGCGGAGAACTTGTCGTCGCCGTACTCGTCGAGGAGCTGCATGTAGCGGTCCTCCGAGAGGAGCTCGCCGCGGTCGAGGCCGGTCTCCTTCGGATCGATGACGATGTACGCCTCGCAGTAGAGGACCTTCTCGAGGTCCTTCAGCGTGATGTCGAGCATGTTGCCGATGCGGCTCGGCAGGCTCTTCAGAAACCAGATGTGCGCGACCGGCGTGGCCAGGTTGATGTGGCCGAGGCGCTCGCGGCGCACCTTGCTCTGGATGACCTCGACGCCGCACTTCTCGCACACGATCCCGCGGTGCTTCATGCGCTTGTACTTGCCGCAGTTGCACTCGTAGTCCTTCACCGGTCCGAAGATCTTGGCGCAGAAGAGGCCATCGCGCTCCGGCTTGAAGGTGCGGTAGTTGATGGTCTCGGGCTTCTTGACCTCGCCGTGCGACCACTCGCGGATTTTTTCAGGCGACGCGAGGGAGATACGGATCGCCGCAAAAGAGAGCGGATCCTTGGGCTTCTCGAAGAAGGAGAAGATGTCGCGCATGGGGAAACCTTTCTAGTTTCGGAAACGAACTACGGAGTCTGGGAGGGGCGAGGGGCGCGTGCTTCGCGCCGCGCCTCGCGAGGGGACGGGGCGACGGCGCCGAGAGGAAGTCGAGGGGCGGGGTCCACGCGCGCTCGGGAGCGGCGCGTGGACCAGGGCCGCGCGGGCCGCCTACTCCTCTGCGGCGTGGTCGGAGTTGGCCTTGATCTGGGAGGGCTCGAGCAGCTCGATGTTCAGGCAGAGCGCCTGGAGCTCCTTGATGAGCACGTTGAAGCTCTCCGGCAGACCCGGCTCGAGCGTGTGCTCCCCCTTGACGATGGCCTCGTACATGCGCGTGCGGCCCATGACGTCGTCGCTCTTGACGGTGAGGAACTCCTGGAGCGCGTAGGCGGTCCCGTAGGCCTCCATCGCCCAGACTTCCATTTCGCCGAGGCGCTGGCCGCCGAACTGCGCCTTGCCGCCCAGCGGCTGCTGGGTGACGAGCGAGTAGGGCCCGATGGAGCGCGCGTGGATCTTGTCGTCGACGAGGTGGTGGAGCTTGAGGACGTACATGACGCCCACGGTCACCTCTTGGTCGAACGCCTCGCCCGTGCGCCCGTCGAACAGGATCGACTGGCCGGACTCGTGGAGCCCCGCGATGCGCAGGCTGTCGCGGATGGCCTGCTCGGGGGCGCCGTCGAAGACGGGGCTCGCGAACTGCACGCCGCCGCGGAGCTTCGCCGCGACCTTGCGGATCTCGTCGTCCGAGAGCTTGCTCAGGAAGGTGTGGAGGGCCTTGTCGCCCTCGTAGATCTTGAGCACGTGATCGCGGATGGCCTGCGGCGAGAACTTGGCCTCCAGCATGTTCTGGAGCTGCCAGCCGAGGACCCTCGCGCCCCACCCGAGGTGGGTCTCGAGGATCTGCCCGACGTTCATGCGCGAGGGCACGCCGAGGGGGTTCAGGACGATGTCGACCGGGCGGCCGTCCTGGAGGTAGGGCATGTCCTCTTCCGCCATGATGCGAGAGACGACGCCCTTGTTTCCGTGGCGACCGGCCATCTTGTCGCCGACCTGAAGCTTGCGCTTGATCGCGATGTAGACCTTCACCATCTTGATGACGCCGGGCGGGAGCTCGTCGCCCTTGGAGAGGCGATCGATCTTGTCGCGGAAGTGCTCCTCGCGGACGCGGACGATCTCCTCGAGCTCCATCAGCTTGCCGCCGATGTCGTCGGCGTCGGCCACGGGCAGCTCGCCCCAGTACTTGTGCGGGACCTCGTCGAGGGCGGCCTCGTCGAGCTTCTGGCCCTTCTGCAGGAGGACCTTGCCCTTGTCGTCGACCAGCTTGCCGCTCGTGGTCTCGCCCACGAGCTTCTTCTTGATCTGACGGAAGAACGAGTCGCGGAGGATCTTCACCTCTTCGCGGAGCATGCGCTCGAGGCGCAGCTTCTCGCTGTCTTCGATGGCCTGGGCCCGCTCGTCCTTGTCGGTGCCCTTGCGGGAGAAGATGCGCGCGTTGATGACGATGCCCGCCACGCCCGGGGGGACGCGGAGCGAGCTGTCACGGACGTCGCCCGCCTTCTCGCCGAAGATGGCGCGGAGGAGCTTCTCCTCGGGGGAGAGCTGCGTCTCGCCCTTCGGGGTGATCTTGCCGACGAGGATGTCGCCGGGCTTCACCTCGGCGCCGATGCGGACGATGCCGCTCTCGTCGAGGTCCTTCAGGGCCTCTTCGCCGACGTTCGGGATGTCGCGGGTGACCTCTTCCTTGCCGAGCTTGGTGTCGCGGGCGACGCACTCGAACTCCTCGATGTGGATCGAGGTGAAGACGTCGTCTTTGGCGATGCGCTCGGAGATGAGGATCGAGTCCTCGAAGTTGTAGCCCTGCCACGGCATGAACGCGACGACCACGTTCTGGCCGAGCGCGAGCTCGCCCATGTCGCAAGACGGGCCGTCCGCGAGGACGTCGCCCTTCTTGACGCGCTCGCCCGCCCGGACCACCGGCTTCTGGTTGAAGCAGGTCGACTGGTTCGAGCGCTGGAACTTGGTGAGCGAGTAGATGTCGGGGATCTCGGCCTTGTCACCCTCGGCGCGGACGACGATGCGCGAGGCGTCGACGCTGTCGACGATGCCGTCGCGCCGCGCGACGATGCACACGCCCGAGTCCATGGCGAGGCGCCCCTCCATGCCCGTGCCCACGTAGGGCGCGTGCGAGCGGATGAGCGGCACCGCCTGGCGCTGCATGTTCGCGCCCATGAGCGCGCGGTTCGCGTCGTCGTGCTCGAGGAAGGGCACGAGGGCGGCGGCGACGGACACCATCTGGTTCGGCGCCACGTCCATGAGCTGGATCATGTCGGGCGTGACCATGTGGAAGTCGCCGTTGAGGCGCGCCGAGACCAGGCTCTCGGTGTACTTGCCCTTCGAGTCGAAGGGCGCAGACGCCTGGGCGATGTACTTGCCCTCCTCCTCGAGCGCGGAGTACCAGCCGACCTCGTCGGTGATGCGCCCCTCGGACACGCGGCGGTAGGGCGTCTCGACGAAGCCGTACTCGTTCACGCGGGCGAAGGTGGAGAGCGACGCGATGAGGCCGATGTTCGGACCTTCAGGGGTCTCGATGGGGCAGATGCGGCCGTAGTGCGTCGGGTGGACGTCGCGGACCTCGAAGCCCGCGCGCTCGCGCGTGAGACCGCCGGGCCCGAGCGCCGAGAGGCGGCGCTTGTGCGTGACCTCGCTGAGCGGGTTCGTCTGGTCCATGAACTGCGAGAGCTGCGAGGACCCGAAGTACTCCTTCACCACCGCGGAGACGGGCTTCGCGTTGATGAGGTCGTGCGGCATGAGGGTGTCGATTTCCTGCGACATGCTCATGCGCTCTTTGATGGCGCGCTCCATGCGAACGAGACCGATTCGGTACTGGTTCTCCATGAGCTCGCCGACGGCGCGCACCCGGCGGTTGCCGAGGTGATCGATGTCGTCGACGGAGCCGCGGCCGTTCTTCAGCTCGATGAGGTGGCGCACCGTCTCGAGGATGTCCTGGGGCGTGAGCACCTGGGTGTCGATCGGGGGGCGCTGCTCCTCGGGCAGATCGCGGTAGAACTTGTAGTTCAGCTTGAGGCGCCCGACCTTCGAGAGGTCGTAGCGCTCGGCGTTGAAGAACAGGTTGTGGAAGAGGGTCTTCGCCGTCTCGAGCGTGGGCGGATCCCCGGGGCGGAGGCGCCGGTAGATCTCCATGATCGCGTCTTCGGTGGTCTTCACCTTCTCGGCGAGCAGGGTGTCGCGGAGGTACGAGCCCACGTTGAGGCCGTCGATGAAGAGGATGCGCAGCTCTTCGACGCCCGCCTCGCGGACCTTCTCGATCTTCTCGGGCGTGAGCTCCTCGTTCACCTCGAGGATGACCTCGCCGGTCTCGCGGTCGACGACGTCGTGCGCCGCGACCTTGCCGGTGAGCTCCTCGGCGTCCACCTGGAGGCGATCGACCTTCGCCTCGCGCAGCTTCTTCATCGCTGCCTTGGTGAACTTGGTGTTCTTCTTGACGATGATCTCCGTGCCGACCTTGATGTCGCGCGTGGCGCGCTGGCCCGCGAGGAGCTCGTACTCGACGCTCTTGGAGATCTTCTGGCCCTTCTCGAGGTACACCGTCTCGGTGTTGTAGAAGTAGTTGAGGAGGTCTTGCGTACTGTAGCCGAGCGCGCGGAGCAGCACCGTCGCGTGCATCTTCCGGCGGCGGTCGATGCGCACGAAGATGATGTCCTTCGGGTCGAACTCGAAATCGAGCCACGAGCCGCGGTACGGGATGACGCGCGCGCTGTAGAGGAGCTTGCCCGACGAGTGGGTCTTGCCCTTGTCGTGATCGAAGAAGACGCCCGGGCTCCGGTGGAGCTGGCTGACGACGACGCGCTCGGTGCCGTTGATGATGAACGTGCCCGTGTCGGTCATCAGCGGGATCTCGCCGAAGTAGACCTCCTGCTCTTTGATGTCGCGCACGATGCGCTCCCCGCCGTCGCGGGTGTCGTAGATCATGAGCTGCGTCGTGACCTTGATGGGCGCCGCGAACGTCATGCCGCGCTGGCGGCACTCGTCGACGTCGTACTTGGGCTTCTCCAAGTTGTACGACACGAACACGAGCTCGCTCGTGCCGTTGAAATCCTTGATGGGGAACACGCTCCGGAACACGGCCTGCAGGCCGACCTCGACGCGGTCGTTCGACGGCACGTTCGTCTGGAGGAATTTGTCGTACGAGGACTTCTGAATGTCGATGAGGTTGGGGAGCTCGATGACCCGGCTGATGTTGCCGAGGTTCTTGCGGATCCTGAAGTTCGACTGGATGACGCTCGCCATCGTTGCTCCTGCTCGCGGCACGACTCGAAGAGAAAGCGAAGGCACCCGGTGCGCGTTCCGGGACCTTCGTGATCACGCTAGGGACAAGTGGGGACGCGCTACCTGACAGGCCTGCCGGGGAAAGTCAAGCACCGCCGGCACGGACGTTGCCTGAGTGGACCCTGCTCGGGTGTGCAGGTGGTGCCTATCTATCTGATTTTAAAGAACTAGCCGTGTCGCCTCAGCGGCGGGGTGGCGGGAGCGCGGGGCCGAGCTGGGCCGCCCGCCGGCGCTCGGAGTGGTCGCTCGATAGGCCACCCGACTCAGTTCTCGGCCCGCTCGTCGCGCTCGCTCCAGGCGGCGTCGAGGTCGTCGGTGGAGAGGGGCTCCTCTTCGACCTTCGCCCCGGTCGTGTACAGGTCGTCGCGAATGGGCGGCAGCGGGCCGCCGAGGTGGCGCGGGCCGAGGCGGGCTAGGATCTCCTCGAAGGTGACCCGGCCGGTGCGGAACTCCTCGTCGCGCGCGGCCGCAGCGACCGCGTCGGGGATAGGCCGCTCGACCGTAGGGTCGTCGTGCATTTCCTGGGGCGGCCGCGGGTCCGGGCGCGCAGCGGTAGGTCGCGGCGTGTTGTCGATGTCGCTCTGCACGGGCCGAAGGGTAGCCGAACGCGGCCCCGAGCGCACGGACGGCGCGACGCGGGCGCGGCGGGCACCCCGCTCACCTCAATGCGGTCACTTGAAGCGCATGCACCGGGCGCCGATGCCGCCCGTGACCATGCGCGGAGTGAGCTGCTGGTTTCGGTGGTGCGTCACGCTCCCGTAGCCGATGCCGTAGCCCCGGAACTCGAACGTGTTGTCGGGCTTGAGGACCGCCTCCATGAGGTTGCCCTTCATGTCGCGCCACCCCTCCCCGCCCGCGGGCAGCGTGACGACGTCCGCCGCCACGCGACCTGGCGGGGCGATGCGCGCCGAGCCGTCGTAGGTGTTGCTGCCGTCCGGCGGGTAGTAATACACGCGCGGCTGCGAGATGCCGTCGCAGCGGGTGATGCCGTCGCTGCCCGAGTTGATGCCGTTCGAACACGACGGGGTCGCCCCGGCGACGAGCAGTCGGCTGTTGTTGCCGCTCACGTAGTCGAACACCTCGGTGGTGGCGAGCTGGCCGCCGTCCCACGCGCACATCGCCGCGTAGAGTCCGAAGGTGGAGCAGTTCAGCGCCTTCACGTCCATCTGGTCTTGTGTGAAGAACCGCCCGACGCCGCCCGTGTAGGTGTTGACGATCGGCCGATCGAAATAGAACGTGCCGTATCCGTACGAGCCCGCGGTGGTGGAGCAGTTTTGCGCGTGGATGACCGCGTAGTCGACCGTGGGCCAGCCGGGGTTCGTGACGTACTCGGGGAAGAACGTCGACCCCGGCGTGATGAGCGACGTGTAGAGGCCCGGGCGGAACGAGAAGTTGCCGCTCGCCACCGACCAGGAGGTCTGCGTGCGGTTCGTGAGGTAGCGGTCTTGCCCCGGGTAGAGCAGGTTCGTCGTGGGGTCGGTCACGGTGAAGTTGACCACGTTGCCCTCGGCGCTCGCGGGGAGGGCGTCTTCCCAACCGTTCACCCACCGCGACGGCCGCCGGGCCGCCATGAAGCTCTTCACGTCGGGCAAGCCGTTCGCCGCGGTCACGGCCGCGATGAAGGCCCGCATGCGGCCCGCGGTGACCTCGTACTTGTCGAGGTACACGGTCTTGCCGGGCTGCCGCGGATCCGAGTACCCGGTGACCGGGAGAGTGCGGCAGCAGCTCTCGTGGTTCACTCCAGCCCCGCCCACCTCGCCGGTGCCGCAGGTCTCGCCGCCCTGAGCGGCGCGGCAGCTCGGCCCCTCGAGGCAGGTCTTCTTCGTCGCGCTGCACGCGGCCGATTGGCAATCGCGATCCGCGAGGCACGCGCGCTCCGAAGCGCACGGCGGAGCCACGGTGCCACCGCAGTCGATGTCGGTCTCATCGCCGTCTTTGCGGCCAGCCTTGCGCGGCTCGCACTTCAGCACGCCGCCGTCGAGCGAGCAGAACTTGCTGTCGCAGTCGCCGCCTACCTTGCACTCCTTGCCGGTCGCGCACACGGGCGCGCCGGGACCGCCGCAGTCGACGTCGGTCTCGGTGCCGTTCTTCACGCCGTCGTTCGTGTAAGCGCCCGCGCAGGCCTTCGTAGGCAGACACACGAGGCTCGTGCAGTCGCTCGCTACCAGACACGGATCGCCCGCGGCGCACGCGGGCGCCTTGGTCGCCACCGCAGTCGATGTAGGTCTCGTCGCCGTTCTTCACGCCGTCGGTGATCGAGGGCGCACGGCACACGAACGCGCGGCACACGGCGCTCGCGCAGTCGCGCCCGTTGATGCAGCTCTTGCCGTCGGCGCACTTCGGGGCCACGAGGCCGCCGCAATCGACGTCGGTCTCGTCGTTGTCGCGGAGGCCGTCGGTCGGGCTCGGCTTCTTGCACTCGCCGCCGATGCACGGGGTGGCGTCGCAGTCGTCCTGCTCGCGGCACGCCTTTCCGAGCGCGCAGCGCGGGGCCGTGGTGCCGCCGCAGTCGACGTCGCTCTCGTCGCCGTTCTTCACCCCGTCGGTCGCGCTGGGAGCCGCGCAGGAGCCGTTGACGCATCGTCCCCCGTCGCAGTCGGTGTCGGCCTTGCACTGCGGCTCGGCGTCAGGCGGCGGTAGCGGCGCCCCGTCCGGGAGCGTGGTGGCCGTGGGCACGGGTCCACCGTCCGCGCCGCCCGCCGGTGGGTCCGACGAGCAGGCGAGGAACCCCGCGCCGAGCCATGCGGCCGAAAAGCTGAGGCAAAGCAGTCGCTTCATAAAGCAAATCTCCGGGTCGGGGCCAGCTTCCCATCATAGCGCCCGCCACGGATGCGGACCAGGACGTTCGCAGGGCTCTCCGTCCAGCGACACGCCTCGCCGACAAAAGACGGAAGGCCGCCTCCCGTGAGGGAAGCGGCCTTCGGCGGTCGCTGAATCGAGCTTACTTGAGCTCGACCTTGGCGCCCGCCTCTTCGAGCTTCTTCTTCATGTCGGCGGCGTCGGCCTTGGAGACGCCCTCCTTCACGACCTTGGGCGCGCCCTCGACGAGGTCCTTCGCCTCCTTGAGGCCGAGGCCCGTGATCTCGCGGACGACCTTGATCACGTTGATCTTGCTCGCGCCGGCCTCCTTGAGCTCCACGTTGAACTCGGTCTGCTCCTCGACGGGGGCAGCGGCGACCGCGGGACCCGCGGCGACGGCGACGGCGGCCGGAGCAGCCTTGACGCCCCACTTGTCCTCGAGGGTCTTGATGAGCTCCGCGATCTGGATCACGGGGAGGTTCGAGAGGTAATCGACGACCTGGTCCTTGCTGATGTCAGTCATTTTCGTAGTTCTCCAAACGTAGAATCTTGTGAGGGTCTTGCCGCGCCTCTCGACGGCGGCGTTACTTGGGAGCGGAGGCGAGTGCCCACGCCACGGCGACTGCGGTGCGGTGCGGGGCTCAGCCCTGCTTTTCGAGCTCCTGCTCCCGAGCGGCGAGCAGATACACCAGGTTCTGGGTCGGCGCCTGAAGGAGCTGAACGAACTGGGTGAGGGGTGCCTGGAGCGTGGCGAGGAGCATGGCGCGGAGCTCGTCCTTGCCGGGCATCGTCGCGAGCTGATCTTCGACGGCCTTGCCGTCGAGGATGCTGCCGTCGAGGAGGCCTGCCTTGACTTGAAGCTTCTGGCCCGCCTCGCCCTCGTCCTTCCGGAAGGCCTTGACGATCTTGGCTGCCGCCGACGGGTCCTCGTAGCTCCACGCGACGCCGGTCATGCCGGTGAGCTGCGTGTCGAGCTTCGAGCCGTAGGCGCTGCCCTTGAGGGCGTGCTTGACGAGGGTGTTCTTGACGACCTTGTACTCGACGCCCGCTTTCCGGAAGTTGGCGCGGAGCTTGGTCGCGCTCGCCACGGTCATCCCCTTGTAGTCGAGGAGGACGACGGAGGTCGCGCGATCGAACTTGCCCTTGACCTCGCCGATGACGGTGGTCTTGCCTGCTTTGGTGCTTGTGGCCGCTGCCATGGCTTACGCCTCCTCGGTCTTGCCCGAGAACGGCGCCGGGTCGACCTTGAGCCCGGGGCCCATGGTCGAGCTGACCGTGATGCTCCGGAGGTAGGTTCCCTTCGCCGTCGAGGGCTTCTTCTGGATGAGGGCGCCGATGAGCGCCTTCGCGTTCTCGGCGAGGGCAGACTCCTCGAACGAGCTCTTGCCGATGCGGGCGTGCACGATGCCCGCCTTCTCGGTGCGATACTCGATCTTGCCGCCCTTGGCCTCGCGGACGGCGTTGCCGACGTCGAACGTGACCGTCCCGACCTTCGGGTTCGGCATGAGCCCGCGGGGGCCGAGCACGCGACCGAGCTTGCCGACCGCGCCCATCATGTCGGGGGTGGCGATCACGCGGTCGAAGTCGAGGAAGCCCTCGGACACCTTCGCCACCATGTCGTCGCTCCCGGCGAAATCGGCGCCGGCCTCGCGCGCCTCGCGCTCCTTGTCACCCTTCGCGAACACCAGCACGCGGACGGTCTGACCCGTACCGTGCGGGAGCACGAGCGCGCCGCGGACCATCTGGTCGGCGTGGCGCGGGTTGACGCCGAGGCGAACCGCGATGTCGATGGTCTCGTCGAACTTGGCAAACTTCGCCTTCTTGACGACGGCGCACGCCTCTTCAACCGTATATTTGCGCGAGGTGTCGACTTCCGTCGTCAACTTCGTGCGATTCTTGGACAGTTTCGCCAATGTGCCTCCCTTGCGGTCCTCTCCGCTCGGTGACTCCGAGCTTGGACCTCCCACCGGCGCCCCCCTTCAGGAAGAAGGGTGACCTCGGGAGGACTCCCGAGCGGTGGTGTCGAGGTTTTCTGCGCGGACTCGCGAACCATTCGCGGGGCCGCTAGTAAAGAAGCTTGATCAGGCCGTGATCTCGATGCCCATGCTGCGCGCCGTGCCGCGCACGATGCGGATCGCGGCCTCCACGTCGGTGCAGTTCATGTCTTGGATCTTCATCTCGGCGAGCTTGCGCACCTGCGCCTCCGACACCGAGCCCACCTTCACCTTGTTCGGCTCCTTGGAGCCCGAACCCGGCTTCTTGTTGGTGGCGAGGCCGGCTTCCTTCTTCAGGAGGACGGCGACCGGCGGGGTCTTCAGGATGAAGGTGAAAGAGCGGTCGGAGTAGACCGTGATCACCACGGGGATGATCATGTCGCCGCCGGCGGTCTTGGCGTTGAACTCCTTGCAGAAGCCCATGATGTTGACGCCGTGCTGACCGAGCGCGGGGCCGACCGGCGGGGCCGGGTTGGCCTTGCCGGCGGGGAGCTGGAGCTTGATTTGTCCGGTGATTTTCTTCATGTCGGGGGGCTCCTACGAGGGAGGCTCTCGGCGCTCCGGGCCGTGACCCAGGGAGTGGGCGGGCTCGCGAGCGAGGGAGGGTCGTAGTGGTGGCGCTGCCTCCCGCGCGAGGCCGAAGCGGCCACAAGCGGAAGGGGCGCGTTTAGTAACAGAACCACCGGCCGATGCAAGCGGAGAGATCGTCGGGCTCTGCGGGGGCGGATCGTCGGGCGTGGGGTGGGCGTGGGAGCGACGTACGCCGACGCTGCGATCCGCGCTAACTTCGCCCTCAGGGACCCGGTCCCGCCGCGGGAGTACGATGACTGCACGGTTCGACGTGGTGATCCTCGGCGCTGGCAGCGCAGGCGCGGCGCTGGCGGGGATGCTCGCCGGGGCGGGCCGCGAGGTGGCGCTGGTCGAGGCGCGGCGCTTCGACGTGGGGGGCGCGCGGTGGGTGAACGACGTCCCCCCGTGGATGTTCGATCGCGCGGGCGTGGGGCGCCCCGAGCCCCCCGAGCGGTCGAGCGACCCCATGCCCGTCACGATCCTCGGGGGCGCCCCGAGCGCCCGCCTCGCCGTTGGGCTCCGGCCCATGTGGGGCGTCGACATGCGCCGCCTCACCGAGCGCCTGCGCGCCGAGGCGCGGAGCGCGGGCGCCGAGCCCTTCGAAGCGGCCGCGCTCGACGCCGTGGAGGAGCGGGGCGGGCGGCTGCTCGCGATCACGCTGCGCGCTCGGCGGCTCAGTGGAGCCGAGCTCGCTCAGGGCCAGCCCGCTGAGGAGGCCGTGCGCCCACACACACTGCGCGCCCAGCTCTTCGTCGACGCCACCGGGACTCGCCAGTCGCTCCTCCGGCGCTCGAGCACCCTGGCCGCGGACTGCCCAGCGCCCGCGGGCGCGGACGTGTGCACCGCGCACCAGCAGGTGCGGGAGATCTCGGACCGCGACGGCGCGCGCGCCTTCCTGGACAAACACGGCGTGGCCCCGGGGCAGGTGCTCACGTTCCTTGGCCTCCGCGGTGGCTACTCGACGCTCGGCGTGATCGTCGACGCCGACCTCGAGCACGTCGAGGTGCTCACGGGAGTGGGCGGCGGCACGAGCCACGGCCGCGCGTCCCAACTCCACCGCGAGCTCGTGGGGCGCGAGCGCTGGATCGGCCGAGTGATCTACGGCGGCGGCGGTCGCATCCCGATCCGCCGGCCGTACGATCGGCTGGCCGCGCCTGGGCTGGCGCTGCTCGGCGACTCGGCTTGCCAGGTGTTCCCGGTGCACGGGAGCGGCGTGGGCAGCGGGCTCGTGGCGGCGCGCATCTTGGCCGAGGCGATCGCCGGCTTCGACGACCCCGGCTGCGAGCGCGCCACCTGGGCCTATCAGGCCGCGTTCCACCGCGAGCGGGGCGGCGTGCACGCGGCGTACGACGTCATGCGCCGCGCGACGCAGCGCCTCGACGCCAGAACGCTCGACACGCTGCTCGCCAGCGGGCTCGTGTCGCAGCAGAGCACCGCCGCGGCGCTCGCGCAGGAGCTGCACTCGCCGACCCTCGGGGAGATCGCGCGCCTCGCGCGATCCGCAACGCGCGCCCCCCGAGCCGCCGCCGGGCTGGTGGGGGCAGCGCTGCGCATGCCCGCGGTCGTGGCGCTCTACAAGCGCTACCCGACCACGGTCGATGTGCGCGCGCTGAGGCGGTGGGCGCGCGGCGCGGCGGCGCTCTGCGGGCACGCGGCGGATGTACGGGCGCAGTCGAGACCGCTTCGAGCTGCGCTGGACGCGTCGAGCACATGAATGGGCGCCCCCATCGCCCAGCCCACGCGGACGGCCTGAAACAGGAGGGCGTGGAGGGAGCTCTGCGTGGCGATCCCCGTCTGCGTTTCGCGCGCATTGACACACCGGCGGGCATGGGGATGATCGCCGCATGTGGTCCTCTGCGTTCACTCGAGCCAAAGGCGAGGTCTCCCATGAACGGGCAGTGAGCCCCGGAGGGGCGAACGCAGGTCGAAGGCGAGCCCGCGCCGAAGGCGAGGTGTCGCCTTGAACCCCATGCGCCACGGGATTGAGCTCTTCAAGCTGACCACGGCCGCGCTCGCAGCCGCCCGAGGCGCCGTCGCGCGCGCTCGGCACGGCGAGCCGCGCGAGCTCCCGCGGCCGCCGCGCTCTAAAACGAAGCGGCGCAGTATCCTCTTCATCACGGTGGACCAGCAGCGCTACGACGCCCTCGGCGTGAACGGCGGCCAGGTCGCGCGGACCCCGGCGATCGACGCGCTCGCGCGCGAGGCGCTCTGCTACCGCCGCGCCCACGTGCAGAGCGTCGTGTGCATGCCAGCGCGCTCGACGATGCTCACCGGCCTCTACCCGCGCACCCACGGCGTCGTCTCCAACGGCGTCAGCCTGCCGGACGACGGCACGAGCGTGGCCTCGTGGCTGCGCGAGCGCGGTGGGTACAAGACTGCGCTCATCGGGAAGGCGCACTTCGATCCCCACATCGATCCGCTGCTCCGCTTCCGCGAGAACCGCATCGCCGCCGAGGGGCTACGGTCGCTCTGGTATGGCTTCGAGCACGTGGAGCTCGCGACGCACGGCCCGCTCGGGGCGCACCACTACGCGCGCTGGGTCCAGTCCACGCACCCCGAGCACGTAGAGGGCTTCGCCGGCGTGCTGAGCGGTACGGGAGGCGGCGACACCGGCGCGCCCGAGGTGAAGCACAACCCCGTCCCGCGCGGCGTCTACCACACGGACTGGGTCGCCGATCGCGCGGTCGAGTGGCTCCGCGGCGTGGGCGACGAGCCCTTCTTCTGCTGGGTGAGCTTCCCCGATCCCCACCACCCGTTCGATCCCCCGGCCGACGAGGTGAAGAACCGCATCCGCTGGCGCGACGTGCCGTTGCCCGCAGGAATGCCCACCAGCCCCGAAGAGACCCGAGCGATCCTCGCGCGCAAGCCGCGGCACTGGCTGGCCTGGTGGGAGGGGCGCTTTCGCAACCCCGAGGGCGGCCCAGCGACCTTCGTGCCGTCTCAGCTGACGCGCGAGAGGGTGCAAGAGATGACCGCGATGATCCACGTCGAGAACGAGCTGCTCGACGAGGCGGTCGCCAAGCTGCTCGCGGCGCTGGAGGCGCTCGGGCTCAGCGACGACACCGATGTATTCTACACATCGGATCACGGTGATCTGCAGGGAGACCACGGCCTGTTCTTCAAAGGCCCGTACCACGTCGACTCGCTCATGCGCGTGCCGTTCCTGTGGCGCCCCGCGCCTTCGGCGAACATCGCGCCCGCCGAAATCCCCGAGCCGGTGGGTCACATCGATCTGGCGCCGACGTTCTGCGCGATCGCGGGCCTCCCTGTGCCCGAGTGGATGCAGGGGGCGCCGCTCCCGCAGGCGCCGGGCTCTGGGCGCGAGCAAGTCCTCACGACCTGGGACAGCCAGTTCTCGAAGGTGGGAATGCACCTCGCGACGATCCACCGCGGCGGCGTGACCTGTACGGTCTACTCGCCCTCTACCCGCGGCGTCGGGGGGCGCTTCCCGATCCTCTGGCCCTTGTGGAACCGCGGCGGCGAGATCCCTCGCTACGACGGCACCGAGGGCGAGCTCTACGACCTCCGAGAGGATCCGCTCGAGCGGGTGAACCTCTGGTCGGACCCTGCCCGCCGCGCGCTGCGCGACGAGCTCGCGGCCGCCCTCCGCGCGGGCCTGCCGCCCCCGCGCGTCGCGCCGCTGCCCGTCTCCGCGCCGACGTGACGCGCGGGCTCGCCGGATCCGTCGGCCGGGAGCGCCGTGAACTCGTGGTCACGGTCTGGCCGGAGATCGCAGAAATTCCGCGAGCGGGGGTCGTTCAGGCGCTGGAACGGTCGTTGCTCACGGGGCCGGCATGCGAGCCCTCGCCTGCTTGTATTTCGCGTTCTTGTCCCTGTCGGCCGTCGCGGGGTGTGCCGTGAAGGACACCGCCGGCAACGGCGAGAGCGGCCTCCTCGAGTTCTCTGCTCCCGACGAGCCGCTCGCCGTGGGGGTGCCGGCGCCCGTGCGGGTCACCCGCCCGAACCAAGGCGTCCACGTCTGCATCAAAGGGTGCGTGGACCTCGACCCGAACGCGCTCGCGATCGACGAGGCCACGTGCGACGACGGGGCGTGCGAGGTCGTCTCGTCGAGAGGTGGCCTCGGAATCATCGCGCGCCGCGAAGGTGCCTTCACGCTTCGCATCAAAGGGCGCGACGGGAGCACCGCGATCGCGGACTCGTTCACGCTCACAGCCAAAGCGCCGGCCTCTCTGGTCGTCGTGTCCGACGTACGCCCGCACGACCCCGCGGGCACTCTCGGCCTGGCGCCGGGGCTCCTCATCCAGCTTGGCGCTGAGGTGCGCTCGTCGTCGGGCGAAAAGCTCGCTCACGACGTCGACGCTGAGGTCTTCGCGGCCACGGGGGCGATGGCGCGCGCCCCGAGCGAGACCGGGGGCGCGGCGTCGCGCCGGTTCGAGGCCAAGGCGCCGGGGTCGGGCGAGGTCACGATCGCCGTGGGCCCGCTCCGCGGAGCTCTTCCCGTCGTCGTCGCCAACCCCGAGTCGACGCATGCCTCGCTCGAGCTCTACAGGTACGCGGAAGGGCGCGCGTCCAGTGAGCTCCAGAAGGGGCCTATCGTGCTCCAGCGCTCTTCGTACTCTGCGGTCGCGCTGGTGGCCCGAGACGCCCGAGGCCAGGCGTATTTCACGGGGAGCCGCTACGTGGCCACGAAGAGCGAGCCGCTCGTCTCCTCGTTTCCTGTGCACGCGACGGCGCCCATCTTCTACTTACGGACGAGCGACGAGACCCCCGACGCGTTCGTCGCGGCGTTCGGCGGACAATCGGTCTCGCTGCCGGTGGCCGTCGAGTCGACGGGGAAGTAGCGCACCACCCGCCCGACCCGG
Organism: Myxococcales bacterium; assembly: GCA_016720545.1. Lineage (NCBI taxonomy): Bacteria > Pseudomonadati > Myxococcota > Myxococcia > Myxococcales > Myxococcales bacterium. The sequence continues at coordinate 911,669 of JADKKK010000001.1, read as the reverse complement.
CGCGGCGTGGTTGGGCGTACCACGCGACTCTACTTGAGCGACCCCATGGCCGCGCGCAAGAGCATGAGCGCTCGCTGGCATTCGGCGAGCGCGTCGACCTGACGGAGCCGGGCGTCGAAGGTCGCCTGCTCGCGCAGGTTCACCACGAGCAGCGTGGTGTCGCCAGCGGCAAACCGGAGCCACTCTGCCCGCTCGAGCTCGGCCGAGATCTCGACCTCCTGGCGCGCGAGCGCGAGTCGGCTCCGTGCGAGCTCGCTGGCAGAGCGCGCGTCGCGGACCTCCGCCGTGACGCGGTCGCGGGCCCCACGCTCTTGCTCCGCCACGCGCGCGAGCGCAGCGCGCGCAGCCTCGGCGCGTCCGTTGGCCTGGCGGTTCTGAATGGGGACATCCAGGAGCACCTGCCCCTCGAGCTCCACCGGGCGACGGGTCGCGATTCCACCGCCGAAGTCTTTGGAGACAACGACCTGAAAATCGAGCGCGGGGAGCCGCTGATTGTTCGCGAGGTCCGCCTCTACGCGAGCCTGCTCGCGGACGAGCGCGATGCGCCTCACGTCGGGACGCTCGGCGAGCGCGCGCGCCGTGGCCGTTGGTAAGGCCTCCGCCGGCCACACCGTCGGCTCCTCGAGCGCCGGTAGACGATCGTCGGAGGGCACGACGGGGCCACCGCCTGGCGCACGGTAGTACTGCGACAGCTCGATCGCCGCTTGCTGAAGCCCGCGGTCTTGCGCCACGAGCTGAACGCGACGCTGCAGGATGACGCGAGCGTTCTCGGTGCGCTCGATGGGCGACAAGTCACCGCGAACGACCCGCGACGCGATCTGAGCGTCTCGCTTCAACGCGATGTCGAGAAGAGTGCGCGCGATCTCGCGGCGCTTCCCGGCGGCGACCCACTCCCAATAGCGGAGGCCGCCGACCCGCTTCACGTCGAGGGTGGCCGCGCGGAGCGCCTCGCCCGCGGCGGTCTCCCCGAGCGCGCCTCGCTCGCGGTTCGCGCGACGACGGTCGATGGGGCCGTTTCGGATCGTCGGCACGACGAGCCCGGCGCGCACCTCACCAAGCTCGTTGGTCAGCTGCTTGCCATCGTAGTCGGGCACGTCGCCTCGCCCGAGCCGATATCCCCCAAACACCGTGCTTCCCCAGAGGGCGGTCGGCTGCTCCACCACGGTGTCTACGCGGAAGTTCCGGTAGTAGCTGAGTGGCGTCCCTGCGACGCGCGTTCGAAAGGCCGTGTCGAATCCGCCATCCGCCGCGGTCCTGTCGCCCCGCGCCGCGGCCTTGTCTTGGCGGGCTGCGGCGACCGCGGGGTGGTCGCGATCGATCGAGGACAGCACCTCGGCGAGCGTGAGCGCGCTCTCGCGAGGAGTGGCGGTCGCGACGGGGGCAGCCGCCGTGAGGGGCGCGGTGGAGCTCTGGGCGAGGGCGCGCTCGCCGAGGGAGGCGGTAAAGAGCAGGCCCGCGGTCGCCATGACGAGACTCCTCATTTGGACTTCCCCTCGGCCTGCTCCGCCTGCTTGGGTGGCGCAGGATTCGACGCCGGGAAGCCGTTGAACTGGCGCCAAAGCTCGTAGGCCAACGACACCCTCCCAAGGAGGATGAATCCTTGGGCGCGCACCCCCTGCCGCAGATAGCGGCTCTCTGGCCACGGGGCGCCCGCGTCCGGCCGCACGACCACCCGAAACTTCCCCTTGCCGTCGTCGGACGAGTCGACGAGCGAGACTGTGCCTCCGAAGGTCCCGACCGCGACCTGGGGCCAGCCGGAGAACTGCACGGCGGGCCAACCCTCGAATTGGAGCCGCACCCGCCGACCCTCGGCCACGAGGGGCAGGTCGTTGCCATCGACGTGGAGCTCGACCGCGCGCTCCTCTGTGTCGGGGATAAGGACGGCGATCGGGTCGCCGCCCTTCACCATCTCGGAGCCTTGGGCCGCGAGCAGCTTCAGGACCGTGCCGTCGCGCGGCGCCATGATCCGCTGGGAGGCCTGCCGCGCGAGACGCACGTCCACGCGGGTGAGCTCCGCTTCGGAGTTCGCGACCTCGCCCTGCGCGATCGCCTTCGCCGCCTCGGCGTCTCGAATCAAGGCCCGCGCGTCCGACCCAACCTTCTCGTGGTCCGACTTCAGCGCGAGCTCTTCGCTCTTCGCCGCCGAGAGCGCGGCCCGGGCGCGTTCCGCATCCGTCCTGGATCGCAGCTGTTCGAGCTCCGCGACCTCGACCCCGCGCGTGGAGGTGAGCCCGTCCTTCGCGAGCGCGCGCTGGCGGTCCAGGTTCAGCTGCGAGGTCTTCACCGCGCCGTCGGCCGCGTCGACCGCGTGCTCCGCGGCCATCACCCGATCACGCGCCATGCGCGCGCGGGAGCCAGCGGCCGAGACTCCGGTGGAGCGCGAGGTCTCGAGCGAGATGATGCGGTCTTCCATCGAGCGAACGCGCGCTCGCGCAGCCTCGACCCGGTTCTCGACGGCGGACCGCTCGAGGCGCATCCGCGCGACCAGCTCGGGATCGTTGTCCGAGATGACCGCGACGAGATCTCCCTTCTTGACTCGGGTGCCCTCGTGGACCGCCCAGGACACGATTCGCCCTTCGATGGGGGCCTCGATGTTCTGCCGGCGCTCGAGGGGGGCATACGCGACGACCCGCCCTCCGCTGATCGACGTCTGCTGCCAGGGGATGATGAAGAGAGACCCGAACACCGCGGCCACCACGGCGAAGAGGAGGCGCGAGAGCCGTCGCGTCCGGGGATTTCCCTGCACCGCGCGAAAGCTGGGTAGATCAACGAGCGCGCGCGCGCCGGCTCCGGACCACCGTTCCGCGTGATTCATGAGCGCACCTCCGTGGCGGAGAGCGCTGTCGCGACGTCTGGGCGGCTCGTCGAGACGACGAGCGACTGCGTGCCTCGGGCGCCCACGAGCGTCGAGACGACCGCCGCGAGCGCGGCCTCCGGGAGGCCGTCGAGGACGCGATCGAGCAGGAGAAGGCGAGGCCCTCCTGCGAGCCCGCGGGCCAGGGCGATGCGTGTGCCCTGCTCCGAAGTGAGAGGGAGGCCGTACGTCGTGAGCTCGGTGTTGAGGCCGGCAGGGAGTCGAGCGACGGTGTCTTCGAGACCCACCGCCGCGAGCGCCCTCCGGACATCCGACTGCGACACGTTCGGGCGCCCCATGCGAACGTTGTCGAGGACCGATCCGTTGAAGACCTCCGGACCGCGGACGAGCGCGACCGCGTCACGATAGCTGGGGAGAGAGACCTCGGTCAGCGGGACTCCGTCGACCCGCACGTCGGCGTCTTCGGCGAGGCCGTACAGCGCGCCGAGCTCACCGCTGGTTTCCTGCCGCGCCGCGGAGAGGACGAGGCATTCGCCTGCCCTCACGGCGACGCGACCGCTCGCGCGTTCGAGCTCGACCTGGAGCGGGCCCGATCCCTCGAGCGGCTCGCCGTCCTCGCGCTCCGTGGAGATCTCGGTGAGGTGCCCGAGCTTGTCGAGCGAGGTGACGAGATCGTAGTAGGTCTCGAGGTGCTTTCCGAGCTTCGACACCCCCGCGACGACGGCATTGACGACCAGCTCCGAAGCGACCAACTGCCCCAACGTGAGCTGCGACTGCAGAACGAGCAGCGCGCCTAGGCCAAGCACCGAGGCGCTCGCGAACGTGTGCACCGTGAGCGAGCCGATCGTCTGGCGGAGCACTACGCGAAAGTGCTCTCTTCGCCGCTCCAGGTAGTACATCAATCGCTCGTCTGCGCGCGCGAGGGCGAAGCGTTGCGCGTTTTCGGAGCGGAACGCCACCGGGTGACGCGCGACCTCCTGCAACCAGGCGACTACGGCGTACTTCGCCTTGGACTCGCCCACGCTGGTCGATACACCTCGACGACCGAGGACGAAGATCACGAAGATGAGGGCGCCGATCAAGACGACGTCGAACGCGAGCAGGAGCGGGTGGTAGAACCCGAGCAGCCCGAGGCCCACGACCAGCTGAAGGCCGACGGCCAAGCCATCGAGAAGGAGGCCCGCGAGCGCCTTCTGCACCGTCACGACGTCGAGGAAGCGGTTGACCTGCTCCGGCCCGTGTCTTCCCTCGAAAGCCCCGGGCGAGGCGTGCGACAGCTTGCTGGCGAGCTCGAGCGAGGCGCGCACGAAGACTCGCTCCTGGAGCAGCTCGACGAGCTTCACTTGCCAGACCCGCAGCGCCGCCGAGAAGCCAAGGACGATCGTCAGCAGCACCGTCAGCACGGCGACGGGCTGGAGGAGCGTCCCCATCGCCACCGACGTGACCAGGGCCTGCACCGCCACGGGGACGGCGAGCGTCGTGAGCCCGACGAGCGCTCCGAAGACTGCGATGGCCCAGATGTCGTCGCGCTCCAGCCTGACGAGCTCTCGAAGTCGCTGGTGCGGCGTGGCGTGCGTGGCGTGCGTGGCGTGCGTGGCGTGCGTGGCGTGACCACGCGCTGCGGGGGTCGGCATTTCAGCGCCTGATCCTCCGCGGGCGGTTCTTTCCGAGCAGCGCCTCCAAGACGACGCGGGTGAGGGCCTCGCGGGTGAACGGCTTGGGAAGGACGACGGCGCCGAGCGCCTGGGCCTCGTCGCTGACCGCCTGGCTCGGGTAGGCGGTCATCAGGACCGCGGGCGTGGTCCACTCGGAGCCGCGAATCGCCCTCAGCGCCTCGAGGCCCGTGATACCAGGCATCCGGTTGTCGAGCACGATGAGGTCGACCCCGTCGAGCGGGAAGCCGCCTAGGGCGATGTCGGACAGCGTACGGAGGAGCGCTCCACCGGACGCGTTCTCGCGGATGTCGTAGCCCTCGCGGCGGAGCGTCGTGTGCACCACCTGCCTCATGTCACTGTCGTCGTCGACGACCACGACCCTGGCGCCCGAGCGCCAAAACGGGGTGGTCGGCTCTTCCTCTTCGTCCCACTCGACCGATGTTGCTGCGACCACGGTTCACCTCGGCTCTCGGCCCGCTGAATGGCGGGTACAGGGCCCAGTGCACCCTCCGTGCCGCGCCACGTCGGCTGGGGACTCCGCCCCGCCCCCGAACGTTCGGCCCGAGCCCGGGCGCGCGCCGACGAGCGCTCGCCGCGTATTGCCACACGCAGTGTCGCGTTACGCAACATCCGGGCGGTGTCAGCCCGCTTCGCGGATCCCGTAGCGCTCGAGCTTGCGGTAGAGCGTAGAGCGGTCGAAGCCCAAGATGCGCGCCGCCTCCGACTTGCTCCCGCCCACGGCCTCCATGACGCGGCGCACGTACCGGCGCTCCACCTCTTCCATCGTCACGAGCTCGGTCGGGTCGCTGGCGGCGACGAGCACGTCGGACGGGCGGTGATCGCGCACCCGCGGGGGCAGCTCCTCGGGGGTGATCTCGCCCGTGAGGCACAGCGCGACCGCGCGCTCCATGCAGTTCTGGAGCTCGCGCACGTTCCCGGGCCACGGGTAAGCCAGCAACCTCTGGACGACGTCGCCTCGCATTCCGGACACCACCTTGCCGTGGCGCTCGGAGAAGCGTCGGAGGAAGTGCGTAGCGAGCGCGAGCACGTCCTCGCCCCGCGCGCGAAGAGGCGGCAAGTCCACGTGCACTACGTGGATGCGATAGTAGAGGTCCTCGCGAAACGCCCTCTCCGCGACGCGGCTCTCGAGGTCGCGGTTCGTGGCGGCGACGAGGCGCGCGTCGAAGGGGACCTCCTGCGTCGCGCCGAGCGGGCGGACCTTGCGCTCCTCGAGCGCGCGAAGCAGCTTCGCCTGCACGCCGATGGGCAGCTCGCCGACCTCGTCGAGGAACAGGGTCCCGCCTTGCGCCTCGAGGAAGAGACCCCGCTTGGCGCCCTTCGCGTCGGTGAAGGCGCCTCTCACGTAGCCGAACAGCTCACTCTCCAACAGCGCCTCCGGGAGGGCGGCACAGTTGATGGCGACGAAGGGACCTCGGGCGCGGCGACTCCGCTCGTGGACGGCCCGCGCGACGAGCTCCTTGCCGGTGCCGCTCTCGCCCGTCACGAGCACGGTCGCCTCGGTGGCCGCGACACGATCGACGAAGTCGAGGACCTCGCGCATCACGCGGCTCTCCCCGAGGATGGCGGCTTCGGGGGCGCGTCCGCGCGCTTCGCGCTCCAGGCGCTTCACCTCCACGCGCAGGCGTCGGTGCTCCAGAGCGCGCGCCACGACGAGGTCGAGCTGAGCTGGCGAGAAGGGCTTCGTAAGGAAGTCGAACGCGCCAGCTCGCATGGTCGCGACGGCGGCCTCCACCGACCCGAAGCCGGTCAGCACGACGACCGGGAGATCGGGTTTCTGCCCGGCGACGTGGCGGCAGAGATCGGTGCCCGAGACCTCCCCCATGCGGAGGTCGGTGAGCACGAGATCCATGTCCTCGCCGAGCGCGATGGCGAGGGCCTCCTCCGCCGACGTCCGCCCGACCACGTCGTGCCCGCGCTTCGTCAGCAGGCGCTGGAGCTCGTTGCAGAAGTCGGGATCGTCGTCGACGACGAGGATGCGGGGGATCATGGAGGGTGAAGTGGAAGGTAGATCGAAAAGGTCGAGCCGTGGCCCACCTCGCTCTTGGCGGTGAGCCAGCCGCCGTGCTCCTCCACGATCCCCTTGGCCACGCTGAGCCCGAGGCCGGTCCCTCTGCCCTCAGGTTTTGTCGTGTAGAACGGCTCGAAGATGCGCGCCAGCGCCTCCGGCGAGATGCCGACGCCCTGGTCTTCGATGTCGATCCGTGCGGCCCGAACCGGCGGCGCCGGCGAGCCCGGGGCGGCGGCCGCCTCGACCCTCGTGAGCTGGACGCGAATCGTGCCTCCCGACGGCATCGAGTGGACCGCGTTCACGATGAGGTTCGTGACCGCCTGCTCGACCTGACCTTGATCGACGTCGACCAGGAGGTCCGTGGGGGTGACGACCTCGAGCGCGACACCGTGCTTCTTCGCGAGCGGTCCCAGGAGCCGCGCCGCGCTGGCCAGGACCTCCGGGAGAGAGGTCTCGCTGACGGCGGGCGGTTCGAGCCGCGAGAAGTCGAGGAGCTGCCGAACGATGCGACTCATTCGCTCCACCTGCGCGACGATCACGCGTGACGCATCCTCGCGTTCCGATGGCGTCGCGGGCTCGTCCGCGAGGCCCTGCGCCCGGATGAGGACGACGTTGAGAGGTGTGCCAAGCTCGTGGGCGATCGCCGAGGACAGCGTCCCCACGGTTCGGAGACGGTCGAGGTGCCGCAGCTGTTCGAGGGTCTCCACTCTCGCCGTCGACTCCTCCTCGATGCGCCGCCCTGCCTCCTCGAGCCGAACCCACATCGCGTTGAGCTCGCGCTTGAGGTCTCCGATTTCATCCCGACGGTCCTCTGGAAGGCGCGCGGAGAGGTCGCCCTCTGCCGCACGCCGCGCCTGGGCGACCACGCGCTCCAGGGGCTTGCCGATCAGGACCGAGCCGAGCCCCCACGCCAGGCCCACGACGACGAGCCCAAGGGTCAGGGTGGCGCCGAGCTCCTCCCGCAGCGCGGCTCGTAGCAGCGCCGCCTCGCTCGGCACCGAGTGGCGGAGCACGAGCGTGCCTCCCTCGCGGTCGGACACGCGGATCGGTATCGACACCCGGAGCGTTCGCCCGTCGCCGTTCGCCCGCGTCGCGGAGGGCTCGGTGGACGACGGGGGGCCGGACTCCCACGCGACGTCGACGTTCGCCCGCTGCACGTCCGCGCCCTCCGCGATGCGCCTCGCCGCCGTCTCTCCGCCCTCGGGCCACGAGATGACGATGGCGACCTTGAGGGCCTCGGCGAGGGCGCGGGTGTCGCTCTCGATGCGAGCCGCGGCCCGCTCCGACTCGCGCACCGCGGAGAGCCAGCTCGTCACAGCGAGCCAAGCGCAGGTGGCGGCGAAGAACGCGGCGGCGAATCGACTGACGACCTTCATCGTGGGCTCCTCGGGGGGCGAGCCCGCTAAAGCAAAGCTCGCGCCACTCGCGCCGCGCAGGGCCGCGCGAGGCGAAGCATAGTAGCGCTCAGCACCCACGCGGCCCACGCGGAGCTATCAACGGGCTGCAAGCCTCGCCCGCGCGGGGAGCGGGGCCGGTTTGACCCTCCCCGCCCTGCGTGGTACCGACACGCGGATGGCGTCGCGGCCGGCCGTTGTTCCGCTCCTTGCGCTCGTAGCCTGCGCGGCGTTCGCCAGCTGCGGCGAGTCCGGCTCGTCGCCGGCGGCCGCAGACGACGCTGCCGTCGGCCCCTCCTCGTCGCCGTCGCCGTCGCCGTCGCCGTCGCCGTCGGCCCCGGGCCCGGCTCCCTCGAGTGACGACGCGGCCGTCCCACCTCCCGACACGGCTCCGGTCCCGGACGCGGCGCCACCCCCGCCGGAGCGAAAGACGCGCTTCGCGCTGCTCGGTGATTTCGGCGTGGACAACGCGGCCGAGGCCGCCGTGGCCGACCTCGTGAAGGCGTGGGGGCCGGACTTCATCGTGACGCTGGGGGATAACAACTACCCCGACGGGTCGGCCGCCACGATCGACGCCGCGATAGGCAAATATTACTCGGACTACATCTTCCCGTATCGCGGCGCGTTTGGCCGCGGCGCGACCGAGCAGCGGTTCTTCGCTTGCCTCGGCAATCACGACTGGGACACCGGCAGCCCCAGGCCACACCAGGACTACTTCGACCTCCCGGGCAACGAGCGCTACTGGGAGCTCGCGAAGGGGCCCGTGCGCTTCTTCTGTCTCGACAGCGATCCCCGCGAGCCCGACGGCACGACCTCGACCTCGATTCAGGGGAAATGGCTCGAGCAGCGCCTCCGCCCGGCGACCGACGCGTTCCGTCTGGTCGTGTTCCACCACCCGTCTCACTCGTCGGGTCAGCACGGCTCCCAGGCTTACATGCAGTGGCCGTTTCAGGCTTGGGGCGCGAGCGCCGTGTACACGGGCCACGACCACAACTACGAGCGGTTCGACTTCGGTCCCGGCACGATCCCCTACGTCGTTCAGGGGCTCGGCGGCGCCAACCTCCGACCGATGGCCACGTCGCGTGCGGGGCAGGCGATCGCCTACGCCGAGAAGCACGGCGTCTCCTTCGTGGAGGCCGACGAGCGCTATGCGGACTTCACCGCGGTGACCGTGGGCCGCGACCGCGTCGACGAGCACGTGCTGGTCTCCGATCGCGAGTCGCGGCGCCCCACCGACACGCTCTTCGCGGCGGGCGGGAGCCACCGGTTCTTCGAGCAGCAGCCGCCGGCGGGCTGGAACGCGCCAGGCTTCGACACCTCGGGGTGGAAAGTCGGCGCTGCGCCCCTTGGCTACGGGCAAGGGGGTGAGCGTACGGTCCTCGCGCGCGGCCTCGCGCACTACTTCGTCACGAAGATCACCGTGCCCGATCCCCGCGTATACGACCACGCGGTGGCGTGGATTCAGCGCGACGACGGGGTCGCGCTCTACGTGAACGGGTGGGAGATCGCGCGCTCGAACCTCCCCGAGGGGGCCCTCACGGCCCAGACGCTCGCCCCGCAGACCGTGGGCTTCGCCGCGGAGCGCGCGTGGGTCCCCATCGTCGTGCCCACCGCCGCGCTGCGCGCGGGCGAGAACATCATCGCCGTGGAGCTCCACCAAGCGAGCGCGACCAGCTCCGACGCGACGTTCGATATTCGCTTCGAGGGCAAGCGCTAGCAGCCCGTTGATTGACTCCCGTCGGCCCGTCGCCGCCGCATCCCGACCGCCGTCGTTGCGATCCTGCGGTGCGTGCTCACCTAGAAACGCCCACCTGGAACACGCTCCGCGCGCTCCTCGGATCGCGCCTTGGCGGGCCGGGCGCGGACGACGCCGGGCCTCGGTCCGTCAATCAACAGGCTGCTAGGTCTTGCGGGCGACGCCGGTCGGGTGATCCGCGAAGGCCTCCATGAGCCCTCGACGATCCAGGGGCGTGCACCATGGTGCGCCGAAATGTGGGCTCGAGGGGGCGGTTTCCCGCCCTGCGACGCGGCACACATCGTGCTACATCTCGGGCATGCGCGTCGCGCCGCTCCTCATCGCCGCAGGGTTCGTCGCAGCCTCCTTTGGGGGCTTCGGCTGCGGGGCGGCGCTCCCCGCGGAGGACGGGGTCTCGGCCGACGAGGTCATGGGGACCGCCTTCGCGAGCAAGGAAGCGCTGTTCGGCGCCGACATGCTGTTCGTGCGCATTCAGGGCTGGGACCCGGCGAAGATGACCCCCGCGACGCTCGCGAGCGAGACCGCGGTGCCCGGCGCCGAGCTCGTGGTCTATCGAGCCAAGGCGAACAGCAAGCTCCACTGCCCCGACTCGGAGGCGAGCACCGCGGACCTCGCCTACAAGACCAAGACCTTCACGCTGCGGACGAGCGGGAACCTGACGAACGGCACGCCCAAGTCGAGCTACAAGATCTCGCTCGAGAAGAAGGACGATCGCTTCTTCGGTATGAAGAAGCTCAACTTGAAGAGCATGTGGAACGACGTCTCGCAGATGCGAGAGGCGTTGGCGTGGTCCACGTTCCGCGAAGCGGGGGTCCACGCTCCGCGACACACCTACGCCAAGCTCTGCGTCAATGACCGATACTTTGGGCTCTACTCACTCATCGAGGAGATCGACAAGCCCTTCTTGAAGGACCACTTCGGCAAGAACGACGGCGGAAATCTCTACAAGGCATATTGGAGCGAGCCAGGCATCGATCTCGGGCCCGCGACGCTCGGCTACCGAGGCACCGCCGGAGACGACGGCGGCAAACACTACAAGAAGGCCACAGACATCGAGCAGCGGACCTACCGGCTGAAGACGAACGAGGAGGCCACCGATGACCCGGCCCTCCAGACGTACGACGACCTCGCGACCCTCGTCCGCACACACTCCGCCGTGGGCCAGCCGGGCGCCGGCGACGAGCGCTATGCCACCCCGGCGTACAGAGACGCGCTCTCGGAGGTCTTCAACGTGAAGGGGTTCCTCCGCTGGGCCGCGGTGACCTCGCTCATCGGCGCGTGGGACAACTACTACGCCACCCCCGCGAATTACTTCGTGTACAACTCGGGGAGGCGGGGGGTGAGCGGGGCCGACGTCATGTCGAAGCCCTACTTCACGTGGCTCCCTTGGGACTACGACAACTCGTTCGGCACAGACTTCTTCGGGCGAGCGTGGCACGAAGCGAGCATCGTCGACTGGGTCGGCTACGACGGGAAGAGCAACATGGAGTCGCTCCCACTCCTCGGAAACATTCTGAAGAACGGCGCGTTCTTGGCCTATTATCTCGACTTCGTGCAGTGGGCCAACGACACGCTCCTCACGGAACCGAAGGTGATGTCGAAGGTCGCTCGCCTCTTCGCGCGCGTCGAGCGGGCCGCGTACCTCGAGGGCGAGGGCGGGGCGCCCGCGCACACCGGGCGGCAGTTCACGAACGACGAGGTGTACCGGAACGGCTTCTCTCACCACGAGCTGCGGAGAGGCCAGCAGGTCATCCTCGGGATAAAGCACTTCGTGGTCATGCGCCACGAGCGCGTGGCCGCCGAGCTGACTCGGCTCCGCGCCCAGCGAGGGGTCGCGCAAGGATCGAGCGGCGCGACGTTCCCGGCGCCGCTGGACGAGCTCCCGTAGACCCTGGAGTGCGCGCAGCGGCGCCCCCGCGGGCCACCGCCGCTGCGTCGGCCTGCGGTATCGCGATTGCCTTCGACGGAGTGGTCACCATCCGCGATGGGTCGGTCGTCGAGAGCCTCTCGCCTAACTCAT